>JBHHVO010000001.1:0-31459 GCA_046754365.1 Phycisphaerae bacterium
ATAAAATGAGCGGCGGTGATCCGGACTTGCCGACGAGTCGCCAGCACCACCGCTGGTACGCGGGCAGTCGATACGTACTGGGTCGTCGCCCCGTGGTCACCTTCATCGCAGGGGTTGGGTTATGACACACATCAACACGATTCGATACGGTACGATCGCGCTCGCTTTGGCGTGGGGATTTTCGGCCGGGGCGCTGGACGCCGCCGGCGGTCCGCGACGGCGCGCGTCGTCATCGGCCACGCGCTCGGTAGGCAAGGCGCGGGTCGGCGGGCGCAGCGCCGTCCGCCATGGCGGCGCCCGCTCACGCTCCATCGGTTCGCGACACACCGTGGCCAGACGCGGCGGCACGCGGTCCTTCATCGGTGCGCGGAGGGGCGGCGCCAGGGCGACCGGCGGTCGCCGCACGGTGTCGCGCGCGCACCGGGCTACGCCGCGGGCATCGACGGCGCGCCGGATCGGCAAGTCGCGCGTCGGCGGTCGGTCATTCTCCACACCGCGCGGCTCGACCGCCAGGTGGGGCACGCGGTCGAGCGCCAGGTCGGGCACCGTCCGGTCGTCGCGCACGACCGCGAAGCTGCGTCGCCCCGGCGCCGGGCGTTCCGGAACGTTCACGCGCACGCCGCTCCTGCGCCACGCCAACCCGTCATCCGTTGCTCGCCATAAGGCCCCCGCGCGCGGGAACGCGACCACCGGGTTGTTCGGCGGTTCCGCGACCGGCGCGCAACACGGTGGCATCGGCGGCACGCACCACGGGCCGTCGGTGTCGTTCTCGGCCGGTCTCTTGACCGATCACGCCGTCGTGGGCATCCACCTCGGCGACGGGCACCACGACACAACCCACGGCCTCGCGCTCGGGCTGCTCGGCACGGCGCACTTCGGCCATAGCGGCTTCCATCACGGCTTTGGCCATTTCCCCCACTATGGTTACACCGCATACTACCCGTACAATTCCTATTACTATTCAGGCTACGATCCGTACTACTATCCATCCCGCGCGTACTACCGCTACGACACGTACGTGGACCGATTCTACGACAACGACCTCTACTACGCCGACACGGCCGTCGGTCGCGGTGACGGCTATGTCGGTGCGGCATGGTATGAGCCGCCCGACCAAGAGCAGGTGGTTCCCGAGCCCGATTCCACGTACGCCGCGCCGCCGTCACCGATCCAGGCGTTGCTCGAGCAGGGGCACGACGCGTTCCGTCGCGGGGCCTACGAAGAGGCCAGAAGCCGCTACGTACGCGCGATCCTCGCCGATGAGGCCGGCGGCGTAGCCAAGCTCTTCTACGGCTTTGCGAACGTCGCGCTCGGTGACTACGAACAGGCGGCCGTCGCGTTTCGCCGCGCGTTGATCGCGACACCGGAGCTCATCGACACCCCGCCCGACCTGCGTGACCTCTACCGCGACGACGACCGACTCACCGCGCACATCACGGACCTGGCCGCGTTCTTCGCCGCCCATCCCGAAAGCCGCGACGCACTTTTCGTACTCGGGTACATGCATTATGCCGCCGCCGATCCGGTCGCGGCGCTCGACGCGTTCACCGCACTCTGCGACGCCGATCCGTCCGACGACGTCGTCATGCTCCTCCGCCACGCCGCCCGGCGCGCCGTGCGGCACGCCGCACCGAGCCCATGATCGACCCACGACAACGAAGCGGGTCCATCAGTGCGTAGCGAACCGGAGTCCGTCACCGACCGGACACCGGCGCAAACCGGAGTTCATGCCGTACGGTAGTTCGTGACGGACCGGGCGTCGTCGCGCACGGGTGCTTGGCAGGAGCAGGAGTTCACCACGAGCCGGAGTTCGTCGCGCTCCGCAGCCCCAAGGTCCGGCCGTCGCTCACGCGTCCATGGTGTGGCCGAACAGCCCGCCGAACCAATCCCATCGATGCCGCACCCACTCGTCCCGGCGGAGTTGACCGGTGACAGGCGTTCGGCGACAAAGCGTTCACGAGCACCACATGACGAACGCGAAGATCCACACGGCGACGGTCGTCGCCAGCGAGGGACTGTGTCGCGAGCACCGCCGGCTCGTAGTGGACGTCGTCGGCTTCGGCGCGGCCAGTCCGGGACAGTTCGTGCACATCTGTCCCGACCCGCACGAGACGCGTGACACGGCCCGCCACGGGGCCGCGGGCCCCATGCTGAGGCGGGCGTTCAGCATCGCCGGCCTGCAGGCGCACGGCGACCGGACGCGGATCGACATCGTGTACCGCGTCGTCGGACGCGGAACCACGTGGATGGCGTCGCTCGTTCGCGGCGGCTCGATGAGCGTGCTCGGTCCAGTCGGCAACGCATTCCCGATCAACGCATCGAAGCCGATCGCGTGGCTCGTGGCCGGTGGTGTCGGGCTGCCGCCGATGTTCTGGCTCGCGGAGGCGTTGCAGCGGGCTGGCGTCGGCGGCGTGGCGTTCTGCGGCGCGCGGTCGCGCGATCTGCTCGCCCTCTCGCTTGATGCCGATCACCTGCCGCCACCCGACGCGCGAACCGCCACGCCGTGCGCGGCCGAGTTCGCGCGGCACGGTGTACCGGTGGTGCTCAGCACGGACGACGGCACACTCGGCTTCGCCGGCCACATCGGCCAAGCCCTCGCCGCGTACGGCGCCGCCCACCCTACCGACCCATCCGCTATCACCGTCTACACGTGCGGTCCGGAGCCGATGATGCGCTTTGTCGCCGCGTATTGCGTCGACCGCGACATCGAATGCCACGTCTGCGCGGAGCGCGCGATGGCATGCGGCATGGGCACGTGCCAGTCCTGTGTCATACCGGTCCGTGACGAGCTCGATCCCGACGGCTGGCGCTACGCGCTGTGTTGCACGCACGGCCCGGTGTTCGACGCCCGCCGCATCATCTGGGAAACACCGTAACCGCTACGCGCGCCGAGGTGTGTGTGGAACCGAACTGTGTGTGGCACCTGGGTATGTGTGGCACCGAAGGTATGTGTGGCACCGGTTTCCAACCGGTGCAGATGTGCGTTCAGCCCCCGCCACGCAGTCGTTTCAACACGCGGTTACGGACGTGGCGTGTCCGCCGCGGTCGGGGCACTCGGCGGGCTCGGGGCAGTCGGAGCGGTCGGTTCGGCGCGCCGTCCGATGGCTGCAAGGATCGCCGCCTCGAGCCGCCGGTCGCGCGCGACAGTCTGCCACGCGACGTTTTGCCGCGGCAGCGTCCCCGCTTCCCTGTCGATCGGCGTGCGCCCGGTATCGACGGTGCCGCGATCCTCAAGGAACAGACGCTGGGTCACCGTGGCCGAACGTTGCACGCGCGCCCGGCAGTACACGTTCGTGCCCGCCTCCGTCTCGCGCGTCCGAAGCTCGATGAGCCGGCGCACGCGCGCGCTGCGGCCGAAGAGCGACGGGCCGCCCGCCCATCCCCGGTCGGCTCGCGCGGCCGCGGGGAGCGTCGTAATGACACCGGCGTCGGCCTCGACGCGATCGATGCCGTAGCCCAACGACTCGAGCACCGCCACCGCGAGTTCCGCGGCCTGCGCCGCATCGCGCTGCACACCCGCCACGCGACGCACGCTGAAGCTCATCGGCGCCCCGCCGCCGGCGGCACAGCCGGATGCAAGCCACGACACCACGGCGCACGACGCCCATCGGACGTATGGCCTCGCCGGCCCAACAGCTCGTTGAAACACGCGCATAGCGCTATTATTCGCCGATGCGCCGACCGTGCAAGCGATCCCGGCGAGATCGGCGCTTCAGGACGGATGCTGGGAGCGCGTTGGACAAGCCTCTCTCAGACCCGCGCCCGACGCGGACAAGTACCGCCACCACTCGCCGCGCGAATCGCGTCAGCGCAGGCCATAGTCCCGGAGCTTGCGGTAGAGCGTCCGTGCGCCGATGCCGAGGGCCTTGGCCGTCTTTTCGCGGTTGCCGCCGAACAGGCGCAGCGTGTTCATGATGTGCAGCCTTTCGACGTCCGCCATGGTCATACCGGCCAGGTTCGGCGGACCGACCGGGACGATGTCGGTCGACGCCTGCAGCGATGGCGGTAGATCGTCGACCGTCAGGCTCTGGCCCTCCGCTTCGAGACACATGCGCTCGATCACGTTCCGGAGCTCGCGGACGTTGCCGGGCCAGCGGTAGTTCATGAGCTTGCGCATGACCGCCGGTACGACGCCCTCGAAGTGCGTGCCGTTCTCGCGGTTCACCTGTTCGACGAACCGCTGCACCATCGCGGGGATGTCCTCGGTCCGCTCGCGCAGCGGCGGCAGCCGGATCGCGCCGTGTGCATGGAGCCGGTAGAACAGATCCTCCCGAAACACGCCGGTGCGCACCAGTTCGCCGAGGTCACGATTCGTCGCCGCGATGAACCGCACGTCGAAGAACTCGATGTCGTTCGTGCCGACGCGCAGCACTTCCCCGTTCTCTATCGTACGAAGGAGCTTGGCCTGCATCTGAGAGGGCATGTCACCGATCTCGTCGAGGAACAGCGTGCCGCCGTCCGCCGCCTCCACCATGCCCTTTCGATCGGCGATCGCGCCGGTGAACGCGCCCTTGACGTGACCGAAGAGCTCGCTCTCCAGCAGCGTCTCACTCACCGCCGCGCAATTAAGAACCTTGAACGGCTTGCCCGCGCGAGGCGAGTTCGCATGAATCGCGTGGGCGAACAACTCCTTGCCGGTGCCGGTCTCACCGACAATGAGCACCGTCGCCTTGCTCCGCGCGATCTTCTTGACACGCTTGATCTCGCGACGCACCGCATCGGAACCGCCGATGATTCCCGCGAACTCGAACGCCGCATCGATCTGCTCGCGCAGCAGACGCGATTCGCGACCGGCCAGCGCCTGTTTCGCCGCACGCGCCACCTTCGCCCGCAGCAGGTCGATGTCGATCGGCTTGATGAGATAATCGTACGCGCGGTATTCGCTGTCCTGGCTCAGCGCCTCCCGTGCCAGCGCCTCGCTCCCATAGGCCGTGATGACGATCACCTCGGTCTCGCGACGCAGGCGTTTCGCCTCGCGCAGCACGTCCATGCCCGTCACGCGGCCGCCGAGCTTGTAATCGGTCACCACCACGTCGGGCGGATGTGTTTCGATGCTTTCGATCGCGGCATCGGCCGTCTGCACCGTGTGGCACGCGAAGTTCGAGCGCGTCAACGCCTCCGCGATCGCCTCACCGTGGGCGGGCTCGTCTTCGACAATCAATACAAACGCTGCCTCACCCATACAGAGCCTACGTCGGCGACGGCGGTTCGGCCGCATCATCCGCGGGCGGCGACACCGGCGACGCATCCGGCCCCGGAAGGCGAATCGTAAACGTCGTCCCCCGGCCGGGCGAACTCTCAAACGACAACGATCCGCCGTGCCCCGCCACGATGCGACGCGTGATCGACAGCCCCAATCCCGTCCCGCGGGCCTTGGTCGAGAAGAACGGACGCATGATCCGCGATGCGTCCTCCGGCGCAATGCCCGCGCCGGTGTCGGACATCGTCAGCGCCACACCCGCGCCGTCCCGCCGCACGCCGATGCGCAACGTCCCGCCGTCCGGCATCGCCTCCAGCGCGTTGAGCGCGATGTTGAGCAGTGCCTGACTGAGCTGGTCCTCATCGGCCGATACGTACAGCGCGTCGGATGGACCGTCCACCTGCAGCACCACACCACGACTCCGCGCCATCGGTTCAATAAACGTCGCGAGCCGCGACACGACCTCACGCACGTTCACACGGATCAGGTGGAACCGACACGTCCCCGTCAGGTTCAGGAATTCGTCGAACAATCCCTGGAGTCGCTCCGCCTCGCGTCGGACGACTTCGAGCTTGAGCAGCGCCCGCCGGCGCAGGGCGTCGGCGTCGCCGTGCTCGTCGCGAAGGTCCTCGGCCAGTAGCCGGAGGTTCACCATCAGCGTGGAAAGCGGGTTGCGGAGTTCGTGCGCGAGACCGCCGATGAGCTCGGTCAGCTCGGACACGGTCTGATGGTTGGACGGTTGCTCGTGGGGCGGAGCCGACATGGTGCGGTTTCGGTGCAGCCTTGACCAGGCGCCTCTCACGCGACGTGGCAAGCCGCCCTCCCATACGGCCGCCCTCCGATCCGGCGGCCCGGACACCGACGCATCAGCCGCGAAGCGGCCGAGGGACGTCCGGCGCGGCGGCCGTCGCACCGACAACCGGCCTACCCATCTGGGGGAACGCGTTCCGCGAGCCGCACGCCGCGCGCCTGAGGACCCTTGTCCGACTCGACGAAGCTGTACTCCACCGTGTCACCATCCTTGAGGCACTTGAACCCTTCGCCCTCAATCGCGGAATAGTGCACGAACACGTCAGGTCCGCCACTTGGACCCAGGATGAACCCGAAGCCCTTCCGTGGATCGAACCACTTTACCTTACCGGTCGGCATCACGACCTCCTCCTACTCGGAAAGCAGGATCGGGCATGCACCGTCAGTCAAGCCGTCCGTCCGCACCGGCTCCAAAACCTCAGGATTCGCCTGCCCGCACACGGCTCCGGTCCCCTCCGCGTGCGTCCGCGCCGCCCCGGCTACCTCCGGCAGGCCGGCGCGATCGTGTCGTTCGTGTGGCCGGCGTCGGACCACCGCCCCCACGCAGCGAGCGGTCGCGCTGCATTCGGTGTCGTACGTGGTTCTGCCGATCGCGCGCCCAGCGCGCATCGCCGCGCGATGCGATCCACGGGCCAGGCCACGGGCGGCGCCGTCGGGACAATGCGGCCAGCGCGGTCTACATCGTGGATGCCGGTTGAGCCTCCTCCTCCAGCATCGCCGCCTTCCGGGACAGCTTGATCCGCCCCTGATCATCCACGAGCAGGACCTTGACGCGAACCAGATCGCCGATCTTGACAACGTCCGACACCGACTTGACATACTCGGTATCGAGTTCACTCACGTGACACAGGCCGTCCTGGCCCGGTGTGAGTTCGATGAACGCACCGAAATCCTTGATGCTTGCGACCTTGCCGTTGTAGATCTTGCCCACCTTGACCTCGGCCGTCACCGCCTCGATCATCTCGATCGCGCGGTCCGCGCCGGCCAGCTCGCGACACGCGACGAGGATCGTGCCGTCCTCTCCGATGTCGATCGTCGCGCCGCTCTCGGCCTCGATCCCGCGAATGCCCTTGCCGCCCGGACCAATGACCTTGCCGATCTTCTCGGGATCGATCTTGATCGTGAGAATCCGCGGGGCGTACTTGTTCGTGTCACCGCGCGGCTGTTTGATCGTGCCCAACATGTGTTTGAGGATCTGCTGACGGGCCTCACGGGCGACCTGCAGCGCCTCGCGGATTACGTCTTGTGACATGCCGCGGGCTTTCAAGTCCAACTGGACGGCCGTGATCCCCCGACCGGTACCCGCCACCTTGAAGTCCATCTCGCCGAAGTGGTCCTCCTCACCGAGGATGTCCACAACGAGCTTCTGTTCGCCGCCGTGCGCGAACATGCCAACCGAAATACCCGCCACAGGCTGCTTGATCGGGACACCCGCGTCCATCATCGCCAGGCAGCCCGCACACACGCTCGCCATCGAGCTTGATCCGTTGGATTCGAAAATCTCCGACACGAGCCGGATCGTATACGGAAACCGCTCCGGGCTCGGCAACACGTACTCCAGCGAGCGCTCGGCGAGGTGGCCGTGGCCGATCTCGCGACGCGTCGTCGCCCCGACCCGCCGAACCTCCCCCGTACACAACGGCGGGAAATTGTAGTGCAGCATGAACTTCTTGCTGTACTCCTCCGTAAGCCCGTCCACGATCTGTTCATCGCGCCCCGTACCGAGCGTCACGACGCACAGCGACTGCGTCTCGCCACGCTGAAACAGCGCTGATCCGTGCACCCGCGGTAGGACCGCGACTTCGCTTTCGAGCGGCCGGATGTCGCGAGGGCCGCGCCCGTCCGATCGCACGCCTTCGCGCACGACCGTCTCGGCCATGATCTCGCCCTCGAGCTCGTCGACGATGTCACGCAACACGGTCCAGCTCGGGTCGACGCACTCGCCGTCGTCGTTCGCGTATGCCTCCTTCACCGCGTCGTAGACCGCGCGGACAGCGTCGTAGCGGTCCTGCTTGCCCGACACCTTGCGCGCCCGCCGCAGGTCGGCCTCGTACTTCCGGCGAATGTCCGCGCGAAGATCGTCGGTGGGCGGCGGCGGCGTCCACACCTTGTCCTTCCCGGCCTTGGCCTGAAGCTCGGCGATCATGTCGCACATCTCAATGATCGTGCGGTGCCCGAACGCGATGCCGTCGGCCACCACGTCCTCGCTCACTTCCGCCGCGCCGACCTCGATCATGTTGACCGCGTCTTTATGCCCGGCGACGACCATTTCCATGTCGCTCTCTTCGAGCTGGCTGAGCGTCGGATTGAGCACATGGCGACCGTCGATATACCCGACACGGCACGCGGCCACCGGACCGTCAAACGGGATGTGCGATACGCACAGCGCCGCCGATGCGCCGACCATCGAGAGGATGTCGGGATCGTTCTCCTGATCCGTCGCGAGCGCCATGGTTTGGATCAACACTTCGTCCTTGAAACCCTTGGGAAACAGCGGACGGATCGGGCGATCCGTCATCCGCATCGTCAGGATCTCCTTCTGTGTCGGGCGCGTTTCCCGTTTGAAGAAGCCGCCCGGAAACTTGCCTGCGGCGTACGTCTTCTCCCGGTAATCCACCGTCAGCGGGAAAAAATCGATCCCCGGTCGTGGTGCGCCCGTCACCACGGCCGCAAACACCACCGTCTCGCCGTACGTCACATACACCGAACCCGCCGCCTGTTTGCCAAGCTTGCCCGTTTCGAGCCGTAACGTCTCATGTCCGATCTTGCGCTCTACAGAATGAATCGCCATCTAGTCGTCCCTACTACTTCCTGCCATCATTGAAAACAAAGTCACTTGAGATGCCAAAAAAACACGCGTCGAGCCCCGTGCTCCACACGCTGCCGCCGGGGGCGAGGTGTCCTGCCGAGAACGGCCTACGTAGGCCCGCCCACCCGAACCCCGCACATGCGGCAACCCACCCCGAACCTGATATACCGAACAGGGCGCCACCGCCGGATCACCGGCATGCCATCGCCTTCATGGCCTGGGCGCCGAACGCCTGCGACGGCCAGGGTACAGCCCAGCGCGCGCCGGTCCGTCGCCGAGACGCCCACACCCCGACCGCGCGCGGCACGCGCCGCCACCATCGAACCCGTGCCGTCCGCCGTATCCGCGGCGCGCTGCGGGCGCCGGTCTCGCCCGGGCCGGCGGTCGGGCGTGCCCTACTTCCTCAATCCCAGGCTGCCGATGAGCCGTTTGTATCTCGTCGGGTCGGCCCGCGTCAGATACCGGAGGAGGCTCGTGCGACGCCCGACCATCTTCAGCAGGCCTCGGCGCGCGGCGTGATCCTTCTTGTTGGATTTGAGGTGCTCGGTCAGGTGTGAAATCCGCGCCGTCAACAGCGCAACCTGGACCTCCGGCGAGCCCGTGTCCTTGGCATGGTGACGGTGTGTCCCAATGATGCCAGCCTTCGTTTCCACCGTAATCGACATCCTATCCAGCCGCTCCAACGCAATCGACCAACCGACCGCCGGTTCATTGTCACCGCGAAACGCGCACGCGACAACCCCTTCCTTCCCCGCAAACGGGAGAGCGTACCCCCAAAGCCGATGGCATGCAACCCCGCCAGGGATGCACCGGCCGCGCTGCCACGGTGGCGGTCGGGGCCACACGCTCCGACGCCGTCGGCTGCATCGCCACGCGCTCACGCCGCGCTGAGAAGACGATGAGTACCACGATCGCGATCACCAGCATGCCCGCAGCGACCCACGTCGCCCGGATGCCGGCGATACGCGGTGGTGCGTCGATACGCGGATCGGGAACCGGGAGCGGCGCGCTCGCAAGCACCGAACTCAACGCCCGCAATTCCGCGGCCTCCGCTTCCTGGACAATGAGCGTCTCAGCTTCCTGTATGTCGGCGATCGTCGTGCCGGGCGGGGCCATGACCGGCTCTGCGACCGGCGCCGCGTGCGACGGTCCGGGGCCTTGGGGCGTCGGCACCGCGGTTGCGGGCGCGGTGGTGACGGTGGGCGTAGCCGTTCCGCGGGCGGTCGCGGTCGCGCCATGCGCCGTCCGTGAGACAGCGTGTTGCTGCGGCGCCGGGGGCGCCTTGTCCGACGCGCCGCCGTGCCGGCGCCGCTGGGCCGGCGCGTTCGAACCGCCCGGGGCATCATGTTGTGGGACGACGGCGGTTTCTCGCGGTTTCTCGAAGTCGAGGTAGGACAGGCACGCGGGACAATAGAGTTCCGTTTGGGCCACGTGCCGGTGGCACTTCCAACACCGGCTGAAATACCGGCAGAAGCCCGGTGTCTCGCCGGCGAATCGCCACTGATACTCCGTCGCGGGGCCACGAATGATCGAGGTCTCCGTCAACACACCACGAAGAATCTGACGGATGACCCGCTCGAGCTTGACGCCCGGAAACGGGCGGACGTGTTCCAGGACATACCAGGGCCCGGCGTGTCGGCGCATCGTCTCCAGCATGTCGTCGCTCAGATCCTGCCCGCAATGGTCACACGCGACGGCCGACCGCTGTACGAGCTGGCCACACGAAACGCATGGTGCGGTGTAGCCATGCCAGGCCTGCTCCCCAAGTGGGCTGAGGGGACCGATGCCCGCGCGCGCGGCAATCTCCAGCGGATGATCCCCCGGCGGGGGATCATCCGGCAGGATCGGGCGGACGTATCCGTCGCGCGCCGGTGGCGTGACTGCGGGATCCACGATGCGCTGCTCCTTGGGTCTTTAGGATTGTAGGCCGGGCCTCAGCGCGGAACAACCAACCGCCCGGACCGACGCCGCCGGTGGTACGGGGCGGTTTCGGTCGGCCCATACGTCACAGGCCGTGGGCCCACGAAGAAAACGAGACGCGCATCGCGGAAGCGCGTGATGCGGGTTCGGGCTGGTGTTGGCACGGTGGATCGGCGCCCGCGAGGCTTTCCGGCTACTCGATATCCAGCCTCCGCGGGTGTGGCGACGGGCGGCGCGCGGCCGACATATCGGACGAGCGGTCCGCACGGGAGCGTGTGCCGCGGCAGCCTGGGCGGCATCGTGTCCGTCGTCGTGTAACAGGGCGGGCATCGCCGCGCCCGTGGCCGCTGGATCGGGTCAACCGCGCACGGCGGCCCGTGCGCGGAGCCGGCAGCGCTGCGATGATAGTGCGTCATGCCCTGGTTTTCGGTTAGCATGTTCGCCGGCATGGAGCCGACCGTTGTACGCGTCTTCACGCGGCGGTGCGCCGCGTCCCGTGTGCGGCCCCCGCGGCTCGGGGACATGCGGTCGCGCACCAGCGCGTTGACAAGCGCGTGGCACGCGTTTGAGTCCCGTGTTGCCACCGGCAGGATGCGGGTGCGACGCCCGCGGTGCGGACTTTTTCAAGGCGCTGTTACGGCGCGGTCCGCGCGGCGGGCGCCACGCGGTTGAGCAGCGTACCCGAGGAAACAACCGGTATGACCGGCACGAGCACACAAGAGCGTCGCGGCGAATACGACTTTACGCGCATCGAGGCGCGGTGGCAGCGGTACTGGGAGGAACACGAGACGTTCCGGACGCCCGATCCCGGTGACCCCGGCGTCCGCGACCGGCCCAAGTTCTACATCCTCGATATGTTCCCATATCCAAGCGGCGCCGGGCTTCATGTCGGTCATCCACTCGGGTACTGCGCCACCGACATCATCGCCCGGTTCAAGCGGATGTGCGGCTACAACGTGTTGCATCCCATGGGGTTCGACGCGTTCGGCCTGCCGGCCGAGCAATACGCGATCGAACACAACGTCCATCCCGCCGTCACGACGCGCAAGAACATCGACACGTACCGGCGACAGTTGAAGATGTTCGGCCTCAGTTACGATTGGAGCCGTGAGATCGCGACGTGCGACCCGTCGTACTACAAGTTCACTCAGTGGATCTTCCTGAGACTCTTCGAAAGCTGGTACGACCGGACCTGCCGCTGGCACGTTGGCGAGGGCGACGAGATCGTCGGTCGGGCCAGGCCGATCGCGACATTGGAATCCGAGCTCGCCGCGGGGCGGTGGGGCGTCGACGACGACCTCGAGATCGTACGCGATCGGAACGCACCGGGTCGGCGGGAGTGGGCGGACCTGTCGGCGGTCGAGCAGCGTCGCGCGATCGATCATCAGCGGCTCGCACGGCTCGACGACATCCCGGTGAACTGGTGCCCGGCGCTGGGCACCGTGCTCGCGAACGAGGAGGTCGACAGCGAGGGCCGTAGCGACCGCGGCGGGCATCCGGTGTACCGCAGACCGCTACGGCAGTGGGTGCTTCGGATCACGGAGTACGCGGATCGGCTCTTGGCCGACCTCGATGCGCTGGATTGGCCCGAACCGCTCAAGCTCATGCAGCGGAACTGGATCGGGCGAAGCACGGGTGCGGAGGTCGTGTTTCCGCTGGCCGACCGGTGGACGATCGAGGACGGAGCGTGGAAATGCCTCGACGGTTCCCCGTCGGGACCGCTGTGCGGCGCCGGTGTCCCGCACACGATACGCGTCTACACGACCCGCCCGGACACGCTCTTCGGCGCGACGTACATGGTGCTCGCGCCGGAGCATCCGCTCGTGGACCGCATCACCACGGCCGGGCAACGGGCCGCCGTCGATCAGTACGTCGAGGCCACGAGGCACCGTTCCGACCTTGACCGCACCGCCGACGCGAAGGACAAGACCGGCGTGTTCACCGGTGCGTACGCGATCAACCCGGTGAATGGTGCGCGGATACCGATCTGGGTCGCGGATTATGTGCTTATGGGTTATGGGACCGGCGCGATCATGGCGGTGCCGGGCGGTGACAGCCGGGACTTCGCGTTCGCGGTCAAGTTCAACCTCCCGATCGTCGCGGTCGTACGTCCGCCGGCGGATTGGATCGAGCAACGGCTGTCTGCCCTGACGGCGGGCATGGATGTGACCGCGGCTGCCGGGTTTGATGAGGTGGCCCGCGCGTTTCCCGAGCTCGCCGACGCCGTGGCGACCCGGCGCCGGCGAAGTGCCGACCTGGCCGACCAGACGCGGGCGGTGCTGTGCGACCGGGTCGGGATCGACCGCCTGATCGATCACTATGTCCGCCGCCCTCGGGTGTGGGGTGACGCCTTCACCGGCGAGGGCGTGAGCGTGAACTCGCCGGGCGAGGCGCCCGATGCCGACGAGGGCGGTGCGCCGGATACCGCGGCGGTAGGCGGCGCGCCCGCGTTGGGCGGCACAGCGGCCCGTAACGCATCGGGCGGCGTGATACACCGGTGTCCCACACCTGCCGGCGATGCACGTGACGCCCGTGGCGTGGCGGTTCCCGGCGGCGTGTGCAGGCTGGACGGCTTGACGACGGCGGCGGCGCAGGAGCGCATGGTAGCGTGGCTCGAGACGAACGGCGTGGGGCGACGCGCGGTGAACTACAAGCTCCGCGACTGGATTTTCAGTCGGCAGAAGTACTGGGGCGAACCGTTTCCCGTGTGGCACGGCGAAGACGGCGGCACGACCGCGGTCGACGAGGCGGAGCTGCCGGTGGAGCTGCCGCCGATGGACGACTTCGCGCCGACGCCGGTCGCGGATGACGCCGAGACACCCCCGGAGCCGCCGCTCGGTCGGGCGGCCGCGTGGCGCGTCGCCGAGCGTGACGGGCACCGGTACTACCGCGACCTGAACACGATGCCGCAATGGGCCGGCTCGTGCTGGTACTATCTGCGGTACCTCGATCCGCACAACACAGAGCGATTCTGTGATGCGGATGTCGAGCGGTACTGGATGCCGGTAGACCTGTATGTCGGCGGCGCCGAGCATGCCGTGCTGCACCTGCTCTATGCCAGGTTCTGGCATAAGGTGTTGTTTGATCTCGGGTTCGTATCGACCCGAGAGCCGTTTCGAAGGCTCTTCAACCAGGGCAAGATCCAGAGCTTCGCGTACGTCGATCGGCGCGGTCGCAAGCTCAGCCCGGAGGCCGTGGAAGCGCGACCCCCGGGCAGGTTCGTGCTCAAGGACACCGGCGAAGAGGTCAAGCAGATCGTCGCCAAGATGAGCAAGGGGCTCAAGAACGTCGTATCACCCGACCCGATCATCGCCGAGTACGGCGCCGACACGTTCCGGCTCTATGAGATGTACATGGGGCCGCTCGATACCGACAAGCCCTGGAACACGCGCGACGTTCCCGGCTTGTTCAAGCTTTGCCAGCGGATCTGGCGACTCGTCGTCGACCCCGCGACGGGTGGCGTCTCGCCGGCGCTGACGAACGACGAACCAGCCGACGCCGCGACGCTGCGCGTGCTCCACAAGACGATCAAGAAGGTCACCGGCGACCTGGAGCAGCTCAAGTTCAACACGGCGATCGCGGCGATCTTCGATTTCGTGAATGCGCTGACACCGCTGGAGCGGCGACCACGGGCCGTGATCGAGCCGTTCGTGCTGCTGCTTGCGCCGTTTGCACCGCACCTGGCGGAGGAGCTCTGGCACCGGCTGGGACATGACGCGAGCCTCGCGTACGAGACCTGGCCGGTGTGGGACGAGGGCCTTGCACGCGACGAGGCGGTGGAGATGGCGGTGCAGATTCTCGGCAAGGTCAGGGCCCGCATCACGGTGGCGGCCGACGCCGATGAACACGCGGTGGAGGCGGCCGCGCTCGGCGACGCTCGCGTTCAGGCGGCGCTATGCGGCAGGGACGTCCGAAAAGTCGTCGTCGTGAAGGGGCGTCTGATCAACATCGTGCCCAAGTGAATCGCGCCGGACCGACCCGTTTCGGTTGGCGTCGGGTGGGTCCATGTGCGGTGTCATGCGGTCCGCTTGGGGCGCGTGACCCGGGTGGCGTACGCGTTGACACGTTGCCGGTGGGGTTGCCGTCGCGTCGCCGTTGGGACGGTCGGTGCGCGTGCGTTTTCGTTGTGAGGGCGATGTCATTCGGTTGGAACCGGGGGCGACATGCCGAGGGAAATCGAACTCAAGTTGCGTGTGGAATCCCACGATCCCGTGCGGGAGCGGTTGCGCGCTGCCGGCGGTGAATTTGTTTCGGCGGGGCTTGAAACCAACGTCATCTTCGATCGACCAGACGGATCGTTACGCGCACGGGGCATGGGGCTCCGCGTTCGGTCGTTCGTCGATCCGGGCGGGCGTCATACACGTGTCACTGTCACCGTGAAGGGGCCTCGGTGTGGGGGCGCGATCAAGTCACGTGACGAGGTGGAGTTCGGCGCCGACGATGCGGAGACGGCCGTCGCAGCGCTCGAGATGCTCGGGTACCGGCGGATCCTGCGGTACGAAAAGCGGCGCGAGACGTGGGCGTATGAGGGGTGCCACGTGGAGCTGGACGAGCCGGCGCGCCTGGGGGTGTTGTTCGTGGAGATCGAGGGACCGGGTGAGGCGGTGATCGCGACGGTACGTACGAAGCTCGGCTTGTCGGCGGCGGCGGACGTGGCGGCATCGTACGTTCGGCTCATGACGGCGTATTGCCGGGATTACGGCGTCGATTCGCATGATGTTCGTTTCTTGACGTAGGTGTCGTCAGTCGGCAGCGCCGCGATCGGGGTGTCGGTGGTTGGTAGGATTGTCGCCGCCATCAACCGCGCCCCGTTCGCTGACTGAAGCAACGGACGGCGACGCAGTTGGAGAAGCAAGACCATTGGAGAAGCAAACCATGTTCAAGAGGATGGCCCTTTCCGCGTGTCTGTTGGGGAGCTGCGGGTGGTGTCTGGCGGTGGTGGCACGCGTTGACAGCGCGGAGCCGGCGCCGCTCGAGTCGACGTTCCATCCGGTGGCGTCGCTCGATTCGCTGATGCACGGGCAGGAGCACGAATTCAAGGCAATCCGCAAGATGCTCAAACACACGGAGGACAAGCACCGCATGAAACGCATTTTTCGCGGTGCCGAGCTCGTGGCCGAGTTCGCGAACGTAAACCTGCACCACAAACACAAAGACAAGCCCGACTACGTCGCATGGGCCACGACACTGCGCGCCACGGCGTTGGAACTGGCGGCGGAGGCGAAGAAGCGTGCCGGGGCGGACGAGGCGAGAATGAAGTCGCTTTTCGACAAGCTCCACGCGACATGCGACGCGTGTCACGACAAATATAAGGATTAGCCGCAGGTCCCAAAACCGACGCGAGCCACGGGGTTTCCAAACCCGGACTGTTGGGGACGGACGTGGGACCCCGATCCGACCGCGTGCCCGCCGTCGGCGCGGTTGGCGAAGTACCGGGGACGGCGTCGTGACGCGGGCGGATCCGGCGTCTGCCGGGTCGTGACGATCCGTCTCCGCGCGCTTGCTTCGCAAGGATGGGCGCCCGCGGTCATGTGCATCCGGGCTCGCGGCGCGGCGGCGGCGGCGGCGGGCGTAGCAGCGAACCTTCGCGCGAGCAGGCGGTCCGGGCCGGTTCGACCTATAATCATACGCGTGGTGCGGATCGCGGCCGCACCGGGCGATCGCCGGTCGGTCTGGTGGGCCGGTCTTTCCAGGAAGGGAGTTTGCCGCATGTCCTCAGGACCGCAGTCCGGTTCGGCCGGTGAGCCCGTCGCCGACGGCGACGATTCGACCGACACGGGGGTACCCAGATCCGCGGGCGCGGAGACGGCGGCAGGGTCGGCACCGCCGGCCGGGGGCGCTGACGCGCTTGGCGCCGCTGCGCCCGGTGGGGCGACGGTCGCGTCCGTGGCCGCCGGCGGTGGGGCGGTCGTGTCGGACGCCGGGTCGGACGACGTAGCACTCGTGGACAAGCTGGTCGATGCGTACACGCGGATTCGGCATGAGATCGCGCGGGTGATTGTCGGTCAGGAATCCGTCTTGGAGGAGATGTTGATTGCGCTGTTTTGCAACGGCCACTGCATTTTGGAGGGTGTGCCGGGGCTGGCCAAGACGCTCATGATCAGCACGCTGGCGCGGTCTCTGTCGCTGAGTTTCTCGCGGATTCAGTTCACGCCGGACCTGATGCCGTCGGACATCACGGGTACGGAGGTCATCGAGGAGGACAAGGGTACGGGGACGCGCTCGCTTCGCTTCGTGAAAGGGCCGGTGTTCGCGAACGCGGTGCTGGCCGACGAGGTCAACCGTACGCCGCCCAAGACGCAGGCGGCGTTGCTTGAAGCGATGCAGGAGAACCAGGTGACGGCGGCGGGTTTCCCGCACCGGCTTCCTCGGCCGTTCTTCGTGATGGCGACGCAGAATCCGATTGAACAGGAGGGCACGTATCCGCTGCCCGAGGCACAGCTCGATCGGTTCATGTTCAAGGTGTTGGTCGACTACCCATCGGAGGATGAGGAGTTCCAGATCGTCAAGCGCACCACGGCGCCGGTGGACCGCGCGGTGGAGCGCACACTCGACGCGCGCGAGATCATCAGCCTGCAGGACATCGTTCGGCGCGTGCCGTGTGCCGATCATGTTGTCCGTTACGCGATGCGGCTCGTCCGCTCGACGCGTGTGGATGAGGGTGACGTGCCGTCGTTCATCACGGATTACGTATCATGGGGTGCCGGGCCCCGTGCGTCGCAGTACCTCGTGCTCACCGGCAAGGCGCGCGCGATCCTGCACGGCCGGTACTACGTGTCGTCGGACGACATCCGCGCCGTGGCCCACCCGGTTCTTCGTCACCGGATCCTCATGAACTTCAACGCCGACGCGGACGGCGTGACCAGCGACAACATGGTCGACAGGCTGCTCGATGCGGTGTCGCTGGATCCACCGGTTACGTTGGACGAGGGAATGGCCAAGCGCGTGTTCGCGGCGCGCGACCCTGAGCGGCCGGGGGAGGCGCGATGACAACCGGGCGCGGAGGGATTTCGGCGCCACGGCGGTGCCTGACCCGGCGCCGCGCGATCTGCACCCCGTCGCCGCGCGACGTCCGAGCGGATATGTGACGTGGCACCGGACGAACCGAACTACCGCAGGTATCTCGATCCGAAGGTGCTCGGCCGCATCGGCAACCTTGAGCTTCGCGCCCGCCTGGTGGTGGAGGGCTTCTTCAGCGGGATGCACCGGAGCCCGCGCCGCGGGCTTTCCATCGAGTTCGCGGACCATCGGGTTTATACGCAGGGCGACGACATCCGTCATATCGATTGGAAGGTCTTCGGTCGCACGGACAAGTACTACATCAAGGAGTACGAGCAGGAGACGAACCTGAATCTCATGCTCCTGGTGGACTGTAGCGAGTCGATGGGCTATCGCTCGACGAACGAGACGATGAGCAAGCATGCGTATGCCGCGACGATCGCCGCGGCGGTGGCGTACCTGGCGCTGCAGCAACAGGATTCGGTGGGGCTCGCGCTGTTTGACGACCGGATCACGGAGTTTCTCAAGCCGTCGAACAGCACGCACCATTGGCGAGCGCTGGTGAAGGAACTCGATCGCGGGACCGGTCGGGTCGGCACGTCGATCGATCGGGTGTTGGGTGAGCTGGCCGATCGACTCAACCATCGGACGCTGGTGTTCATGATCAGCGACCTGTTGGACGCACCGGATGCGATCATGCGCGGTCTGAAGCTGTTGCGCTATCGGCGGCATGAAATCGTCGTGTGCGGCGTGTGGGACCGGGCGGAACTCTCGTTTCCGTTCACGGGACCGACGCTGTTTGACGGCTTGGAGGGATCCGGAACGCTGCTGACCGAACCGCGATCGCTGCGGCAGCGCTATGTCGAAGCGGTGGAGCGGTTTCACGCGCGGATGCGGACCGGTTGCAGCCACATGCATGCGGATTATGTGTTGTTCAACACATCGTCGTCGTTGGACGTGGCGCTGAGCGCGTATCTGGCCACACGGAGCGCGCGCATCCGCCAGCGAAGCTCGCGCGTGCTGGGATGAGCCAGAGGACGCGTGACCGTGGGCCGGGACCACGGGGTCCCGACGTTGAGACGACATGGGATACGCACTCGTGTCATGTGGCCGTGTGGACCGGCGCCGGCATGGGTTGACGGTCGGCGGTGTGCGGGTGATGTGTTGATAGCCCTCGTCGCGGTGGTCCTGGACGGTGCTCGATGTCGTGTGCGGGGGTATTGGCGGTGGCGTTTCTTCATCCCGGACTCGCCGGTGCGGCGCTGGCGGCCGGTCTGGTTCCGATTCTGATCCATCTGATCAACCGTCGGCGCTACCGCCGGGTGTCGTGGGCGGCGATGTCGTTCCTGTTGGCGGCGAGCAAGCGAAGTATCCGTCGCGTTCGGCTCGAGCAGTGGCTGTTGTTGCTGGCGCGCGTGGCGCCTGTGGTTTTGCTGGGCCTTGCGCTCGCCCGGCCGTACGTCCCGGCGTCCGGTCTTGTTTCGCTCGGGGTGTCGCGGTCTCATCGCGTGGTCGTCATCGACAACTCGATGTCGATGAACGCGCGGTATGACGCGGCGCCGGGATCGGCCGGGGACAGGACGCGGTTTTCCGTCGCGATGGCCACGGCGAAACGGCTGGTGGCGTCGTTCCCGATGAAGGACGCCGTGAGCGTCGTCACACTGGCCGCACCGGCGCACGCCGTGCTCGCACAGGCCGGGTATGATCGGCGATTCGTAGAGGAACAACTCGCGAAGGTCGCGCCGACGCATCGCGCCGCCGATGTTGCCGGTGGGCTCGCGCATGCGCTTCGGATCGTGCGTTCGTCCGATGTGCCACCCCAAAACCGGGCCGTGTACGTTGTGTCGGATCTGGCGGGATCGACGTGGCGCGCCGGTGCGTCGGCGGTCGCACCCGGACCGACGCAGGCGGCGCGGAGGCTCGCTGCGCTGGCGGACGCGGCGGCGGTGACCGTCGTGCGTACGGCCGGCTCGGCGGAAGTCAACGCGGCCGTGACGAGCGTGGCCACGGAGTCGCCCGTGGTGGGGGTGAACCAGCCCATGCGCATCGCGGCGACGGTGACGAACTTCGCCCCGCGCACGCTGCGCGGCGCGGCGCTTCAGGTGGCCCTGGATGGACGGATCATCCATCGGTTGAGCCTGCCCGCCGTGGAGCCCGGTGCATCCCAGGTCATGTCGGCGACCACGCTATGCGCGACGCCGGACACGCACGCGATCTCGGCGAAGGTGGTGGGCGTGCCGGGCGACGCGCTGCCGGAGGACGACGCGCGCCATCTTTCGATCACAGTGCGCCGAACGGTTCCGGTGTTGCTCGTGGACGGTCGTATCGGTCCGACGCCGCTTTCCGGGCAGGCGGGGTACCTGGCCACGGCGCTGGCTCCCAGACCGAGTGCCACGGACGTGTCACTGATTGAACCGAAGATCGTCACGGAGCTGGAGCTCGACGGGGAGGCGCTCGACCGCTACGACGTGGTGGCGCTCTGCAACGTGCGGCGGTTGTCCCAGGGCCAATGGAAGGACATTGCGGCCCATGTCGCGCGCGGCGGCGGGTTGATGGTGTTCGGCGGCGACCTGGTAAGCGTGGACAACTACAACCGGTTCGGCCATGCGGACGGGCGGGGCGTGCTGCCCGGCCGACTCGGGCGTCCCGCCGCGGCAGGTGACGAGGCGGATGCCGGCGCCGGGATCGTGCTGGGCGACGAGCGCCATCCGATCGTCGCAGAGCTGGCCGCAGAGCCCAACAGCGGACTCTTCACGGCGCGCGTGGACAAGCATCTGACACTCGAGGTGACGCGCGAGGACGTGGACACACTGCTGCGCTACACGGATGCGGAACCGGCGATCGTGCTCGCTACGTTCGGGGAAGGCAGGGTGGCGCTGTGTACGACGACGGCCGACATGGCGTGGACGAACCTGCCGGCCAAGGGAGACTATGTGTCGTTGATGTCCAACATCGTGTCGTTCATCGCGCCCGCCCTCGGCGGGCACCGCAACGTGACCGTGGGGCAGATGGTCGTCGAGCCGCTGCGGCCCGCGCAAGCGTCGATGTCGCTGCGGGTCACCGCCGGCGACGGTCGGGCGGACGACGGACGGCTGGTACCGGATGGTGAAGACGGGCTCGCGCTGGCGTTCGGCCCGGTGGAGGACCCCGGCGTCGTGACGTGCGCCGTCGGTCCGGACCGCATCGTGTTCGCGGTCAACGTCGATCCAGCCGAGTCGGACATCGGTGGTGCGACGGGCGACGACCTCGAGGGGATCGCCGGAGCGGATGCAACAATCATCGACGACCCGTCCGAGCTAGAGCGACGGCACTACGCGCCCCGGGCCAGCGAGCTGGCGCTGCTGGCCATGTACGCCGCGGTCGCGCTGCTGTTTGGCGAGATGTGGCTGGCCATGCGGCTGGGCCTGCGCGGCGGCTGATGTGGGGCGTCCGGAGTCGGCACCGACCGCGTTGCATCAATAGGGAGCGCTCGTGCGGGATGTGATTCAGTGGCTGTTGGGGCTTGAGCATATCCGCCTCGGGCGCGATGCGCCGATCGTGTTTCAATGGCAGCACGAGCCTCGGGCGTGGCTGCTGTTTTGCGCGGCGGTTGTGGGGGGGGCGTGCGTCGCGCTCGTGTACCGGCGCGAGCGCGTCTCGACGACGCGGCGTGTCGTGCTCGCGCTGTTGCGCTGCGGTATGTTGGCGCTCGTCGTGGCGGTCATCTGCCAGCCCGCGCTGGTGCTGCGGCAGGACCGCATCGAGCCCTCACATGTGGCCGTACTGGTCGACACGTCGCGCAGCATGGCCGCGCGCGACGAGCCGACAGCGCCGGATAACGCGCCGCGGCCGAAGCCCGCTGCATCGATCGGCGCGGCGGGTCTGACGCAGGAAGAGATCGGACCTCGACCACGCGCGGAGGACACAGCCCGCGCGGACACGGCGGACGAGACAGAGCGTGTGACCGATGTCGGCGCGCCGGTGCGTCCGAGCCGCATCGAGCGCGCCCGCGAGGCGCTGTTGGGCAACGATGCGGCCGTGCTGAGGCAACTGCTGGGGCGTCACGCCGTTCAGTTGTACGGTTTCGCCGGCGGCACGGAGGCGCTGGCGTATGCCGGGTCGGTCGATGACTTACCGGCGCTTGTCGACGCCCTTGGCACGCTGGTCGCCGACGGCGCGAGCACCGACCTCGACGGAGCGCTCGCGCATGTCATCCGTCATGGTGAGGGGCGGCGTCTGGCCGGCATCGTGCTGGCTACGGACGGGCGGTCGACGCAGGTCGGCGCGGCCCGCGCGTCGGCCGGGCTTCACGATGTGTTGGACCTTGCGCGGGGACGGAAGATTCCGATCTTTCCGATCCGTATCGGTTCCACGACGGTTCCGCCGGACATCGAGGTCGGCCCGCTGCGTGCGGATGAACAGGTCTTCGTCCATGACATCCTCGCGGTGGAGGCGGATGTGGCGGGTCGCGGACTCGTCGATGCCGCGGAGGTAACGGTCACGCTCACGGACGAGCGCACGGGCCTGCCGGTCGCGTCGAAGACGATGACGTTGACGCCGGCGGAGCCGGAGACGACCGTGGAGCTGCGGACCAAGCCGTCACAGTCCGGGCGCGTGCGTTATCGCGTGGAGGCAACGCCCATAGCGCGGGAGCGTGTGCGCTCGAACAACGTGGACCGGATCGACGTCAACGTGCTGGATGACCGCGTGGCCGTGCTCTACGTTGAGCTGTATCCGCGCTACGAGTATCGCTATTTGAAGAACGCCCTCCTCCGTGAGGAGACGGTCGCGCTGAGCGTGCTCCTGCTGGAAGCCGACGAAGCGTTCGTACAGGAGGGCACGTATCCGATCCGGCGGTTTCCGGAAACGCCCGAAGAGCTCGACCGGTTCGACGTCGTGGTGTTCGGCGACGTGGACCCGCGCGGCGGTTGGCTCACGCCGGCGCAGATGAAGATGCTGCTTGCGTTCGTCGGGGATCGAGGCGGGGGGTTTGCACTCATTGCCGGAGAGCGCTATGCGCCCCACCGCTACCGCGGCACACCACTCGAGAAACTCATCCCGGTACGCATCGATCCGGCGTTTATGGGCCGGTATGAAGCGACGATCGTGACGAGCTTTCGGCCGAGGCTGACGTGGGAGGGACGTCACAGCCGCATCTACCGTTTCGCCGCCGATGAGGCCGAGAGCGCGGCGATGTTCGAGGCGCTGCCCGACCTGTACTGGGTCGCGCGGACGCTGGGCCCCAAGCCCGGCGCCACGCTGCTGGCGGAACACCCGACGATGCGAACCACGACGGGGCGGCTGCCGCTGGTGGTGATCGGGCGGTACGGCGCGGGCAAGATCTTCTTTCAGGCGACGGACGAAACCTGGCGGTGGCGCCGGCACACCGGGGAGTTGCTCTACGACACGTACTGGGTGCGCGTCGTGCGCGAGCTAATGCGATCGCAGCGTGTCGGGCGCGATCACAGGTACGTCATTCGTACGGATCGCCGGCGATACGCGTATGGCCAACCGGTGCGGACGCAGGTCGAGTTCGACGATTCGCAGTTGCTCGCGCAGCAGGGCGACGTCGTGGCGATCGCGGTTCGGGACGACGGCGCAGCACTGGTTGGACGGATCGACGCGCAGCGCGTCGCGCCCGATGCGGCGCTGTTCGAGGCGGTCTACGTGCCGCCACGGGCGGGGAGCTTCGAGCTGAAGGCGGCGGACATCACGCCGCGAACGGGTGATCGCCCCGTGTCGGCGCTGATCCACGTCCGCCGGGCCGACCTGGAATCGCGTCGACCCGAGGCCGACCACGCCACGCTCGAGCGCATCGCCGACGTCACCGACGCCGTGGTCGTGGACCCGGAGGACGTGAGCGAGGTACTGGCCGGGATTCGCGATCGCAGCGCGCGGATCCCGGACGACGTTACCGAGCCGATATGGGACTCGAAGTTGGTTTTGGGACTTTTCGTTCTTATGATCAGTATGGAATGGGTGTTGCGCAAGGCGTTCGGACTCGTGTAGCCGCGCGCGGTCGCGCGCCCTCATTTGCTTGCCGGTGCGCGGCCGTGCCATGGTCCCCGCGCCGCCGGCCACGCGCCGTGGATGGCGCGCCGTACAGCACGCCATGTGCCGATAGATCGTGTGATGCATAACGCCTGGCTTGAGGAATCACGGATACTCACACGCCTGACCGCGTTGCGTCGCACGATACGCCGCCGGTTGCTCGCGTATGGCGTCTGCGCGGTCCTGGCCGGCGGGATTGTGGCGTTTCTCGTGGCGGTCACGTTGGATTGGCTGTTGTGGTTGCCGGCCGCCCTGAGGGCCGTGGGGGTCGTGGCGTTCGTCTGCGGCTTCGTGGCCGCGGTCCGCCACTGGGTGTTCCGGCCGCTGTGCGCGGCGGTCACGGTGGATGAGATCGCCGGGCAACTGGAGCGACACTTCGGACATCTGCAGGACCGCCTCACGAGTGCGGTCAACTTCCTGGGCAACGCCGACGCGGGCTCCCCGACCATGATGCGGCGGGTGGTGTTGAACACCGACCGTGTGCTCGACCACACGCCCCTGGCGTCCGCGCTGTCGCTCAGGCCGCTCGTCGTGCGCATGGTCCTGCTGGCGCTGTCGATGTCGGTGTTCGTTTCGATCGCTTGGTTCGGGCGCGATTGGGTACGGACCGGCATGTACCGCTACATCTACCCGATGGGCGAGATCGAATGGCCGCGCCGCGTGTCCATCGCGCCGCTGACCGGTCGCGAGACCGTCGCGATCGGCGATTCGTTGACCGTGCGGATGCGGGTGGTCCGCGGCCTCAACGACGCGCTCCGCGGCATCGTCGTCCTGCGTGATCCGGACGGGACGACCGCGTCGCTCGCCATGCAGCGTGACATCGACGGTACGTTCTACGCAACGATCGACGCGATCACGCGTGACGTCCAATACTGGTTCGAGGCCGGTGACGACAGCACGCAACGCACGTTGCAAACGATCCACGCCGTCCGCCGCCCCGAGGTTGCGGAGGCGCTCATTGAAATCCAACCGCCACCCTATGCGGCCGACCGCCCCGCGCGCGTGCGAACCCTGGACGCCACGCCCGTCCGTGCGCCCATCGGTGGGCATATCGTCGTGGCCGTGCGCGTGAGCAAGCCGGTCGTGACCGCGACAGACGCACCGGAGACGGGACTCAGGCTTGATGATGAGACGTTCCTCCCGTTCACACCGGAAGCGGGTGACTCCGAGCAGCTCACCGCCAGGTTTCCCGTCGTCCAGGATGTCCGCTTCCGGATCGAGCTTGTCGACGTGCACGGTCTGCATAACCGCGGTTTTGACGTCTTCACCGTGGAGGCGATGCCGGACATGCCGCCGAGCGTGACGCTCGTGGAGCCCAAGGGCACGGTGGAAGCGACGACGAACGGCGCGGTGCGCGTCGTGGCGCGCGTCGAGGACGATTTCGGGATCAGCCGGCTTGAACTTCAGGCGGAAACACTCGCGGACGCGGACGTCCGCCCCGGTTCGCTGGTTCTGCAATCGCTGCTCGACCGCGTCGTGCCGGTGACCGACGATGCCGAAATCCTCGCGATGGCCCCGTACGACTGGCATCTCGCGAACCTGCACCTTGCAGCCGGAGATATCGTCGTCTACCGCGTCGTCGCCACCGACAACTTCGCCACCAGCCCGGACGGTGACGCGGCCGCATCGCGTCGTGCGCCCGGTCGTACCGGTGCATCCCGTGGCGCGGCCGGGCACACGGGCGCATCGGGCGACATGCGGATCAAGATCATCAGCGACGTCGAGTTCGAGATACGCCTCCGCGATGATTTGGCCCTGCTCGAGGCGCGTATTCGTCAGGCGCGGTTGGACCAGCTCGACGTGCTCGACCGTACAACCACACTCGTTCGCGCCACAGACGGAGGCAGCGAATCCACGACGTCCGCGTCCCATGCCGAAGCCAGCCTGCTTTCGGTGCCGCAGCGGGACACGGCGGCGGCGCTGGCCGCTGAGCAAACGCGTCTCGTCCGTCGCGTACGGGAGCTGGCCCGGCGGTTCCGCGCGCTCACCGAGCGCATGGCCCGCAACCATGCCGGCGCGGACGACACGCGCCGCCGGATCGCCGACGCCGCCGACGAGTTGCTCCGTATCGCCACCGAACCGATGGCGACGGCGAGCGGCCACTTACGCGGCGTCAACGACGAACCCCGTGCCATCGCGCAACACGCGTCGCTGCGCACGGCGGCGGACCAGGAGCAGCTCGCCGCCGATGGTTTGGAGTCCCTGATCCGCACCATGACCCAATGGGGAAGCTTTCACGGTCTGCTCGCCAAGACCAAGGATCTCCTCGATCGCCAGCAGGCGCTGCGACGGACCACTACGGAGATCGGAGAAACCACGCTCGGCAAGCCGGTCGACGCGCTCACGCCGGAGGAACACGCCGAACTCACGCGAAACAAGAGGACGCAGGAACAACTCGGAGGCGACGTCGAGCAGCTTCTGGCGCGCATGAGACAGTTGCTCGAGCAGACCGGAGAAACCGATCGCGCCGATGCCGCGACGCTCGAAGACGCGCTGCGGGCCGCGCAGTCGCGTGAGGTCCTCAAGCACCTCCGCGCGGCCGCGGCGGCGATCGAAGCCAATCGCACCGCGGCTGCGGCGATCGATCAGCGAACGGCGGAAGACGCGATCCGTAAGATCATCGACGCACTCAACCAGCGAAACGATCGCCGACTCGCCGAGCTGCGGAAACACCTGCGCTCCGCCGAAGAACAAGTCGCCGACCTGATCGCCCAGCAGCAACTCGTCAGGGATGCGACGGAGGAAGCGGCGCGGATGGGAACCGACGACACGACGTTGGGGCGCCTCGCCGACCGGCAGCATACGCTCCAGCGCAATACCCGACTTCTGGGTGAAGACCTGGCCGATGTGGTTCGCGCGGTGCGGGCGGCTCGTCTCGTACGTCAGGCCGTTGCGCCTATGGTACGGGCCGAAGACTCGCTCCGTACGACCGACGTCGACGTCGCCACCGCGCGTCAGGACGATGCGCTCGCGACGCTCCGCGCTGCGCTGGAACAACTCGAGACCCTGGCCGACGAAACCGCACAAGAGGCAATGCGGCGTTCCCTCGCGCAGATCCGCGAGGCGCTAAGCGGCATGGTCGAGGCCCAGCGCAGCATCAACCGCGACATCGACGCCCTCGTGGCGCGCGCCGAAGGTCGCCGAAGACTCAGCCGGGCTCAAGCCCGGCGTGCGGCCAAGCTCGCTCGAGATCAGGCCGGCGTTCGCGCGCGCGTGGATGAGCTACGTCCCGAGCTCGAGAAGGTCGTCGTCTACGATTGGGCGCTACAGCGCGTAGCCGGCTGGATGGACACGGCGCGCGACCGGCTCGACCGCCGCGAGGTGGACGACGAGCTCGTCGCCACCACCACCCGCATCGTCCGCGAGCTCGAGAAGCTCATCGGCGCGATCGCGGAGACCGAGGCGATCCCGCTCCCGTCGGAGTTTGCCGAGGCGAACACCGGCGGCGGCGACGGCGGGCGCGGCGACGCGTCCGGCCACAAGCCGATCCCGACGATCGCGGAGCTACTCGTGCTCAAGGCGATGCAGATGGATGTGAATCGCAGGACGCGCGCGCTGCACGACGCGTTCGACCCGGACGACGCGACGGAGCAGCAACTACGCGAACTACAAATGGTCGGCGAGGATCAGGCCGAGGTCCAACGCCTCACACAACGGGTGACGCAACGCGCGCGGCAGCCATAGCACGCAACGCAGAGAGGGACATGAGCATGCGGCGAAATCGCCTTGCACCACGAACGCTTCGGGCGGTGGGCATCGTGCTCGGCGTCACCATCGCCGCGTCGTCCGGTCTGGCATCCGTGGCCCTTGCCGCCCAGGCACCACCGAAACCAGACGCGCCCAAGCCCAAACCCAGACCCAAGCCCGCGGGAGAGGACCTCTCCAAGAAACTCATCCGACAGGCCGCCGGCGATGCCGACGAAGACCTCATGTCCGAGATTATCCGCCTGATGGATGAGGCGTCGCGCAAACTCGCGCGCGATCTCGACGCCGGAACAGATACACAGGCCACGCAAGCGGCCGTCATGGCCAAGCTTGACGAGGTGATCAAACGGGCGGCCATGAACCAGCGCCGACCGTCCCAAAGCACACAGCAAACCCGCTCCGACAAACGCACCATGCCCAAACAACCGCACGACAAACGGGACCGTCCGTCCGGCGACACACGGCAGGACGCCGCCGCGCTCCCCACCGGCACCGTCGACGCCGGCAAGGGAAAGACGGACACGGATACCGCCGGGGCGTCCGGCGCGATGGGTGAGTGGCGCCGGACATGGGGCAACCTGCCCCAACGCGAGCGCGACGAGGTGATCCAGGGCCGCGGCGAGGCGTTCCTGGAACGCTACAGGGAGCTCATTGAACGATACTACCGTGCGCTGCAGGAGTCCCAGGAGAAACCGTGAACACGCCCACACTGGAACTGCATCCACGCCGTCGTCCTGCACGGCGCGCCGCCTCGGCGTTGCGCACCGGTGCTGCATGGGTTGCCAGCCGGTGCGGGCGGCGGTGCGTCGCCGGTCCGCGCGGCCTGTCCAGATCCGGCCGGCGGTGGCTCGGCGTCGTCACGGTCGCGTGGTGCACGACCATTGCCACGGCGTTGGACCGGTCACCGCCGCACAAGGCGACACCCGTTGCGACGGAGATCACGCCGGAGCTCCGTGCGGCGGTTCGACGCGCGCTCGCGTGGCTTGCCCAGCAACAGGCGGAGGATGGATCGTACGGCAACCTGTCGCATTACGGCCCCCACGTCGGCATTACCGGTCTCGTGGGGCTCGCGTTCATGTCCGACGGGCACGTGCCGGGTCGAGGACGCTATGCCGATGTCGTGGACGGCTGCCTCCGGTTCGTGCTCGCGCACGGCTCCGAGAGCGGCCTGCTCGCGGCGGAAACGTCGCATGGGCCGATGTACGGGCATGGGTTTGCGACGCTCTTTCTGGCTGAAGTGTACGGCATGACGCCGCGGCGCGACGTACGGGAAACGCTGCGCAAGGCCGTCAGGCTCATCACGACGACCCAGAACGACGAGGGCGGTTGGCGATATCAACCCGTGCCGAACGACGCAGACCTTTCGGTTACGATCTGCGAAATCATGGCGCTTCGGGCGGCGCGCAACGCGGGCATTCACGTAGACAAGACGGTCATTGACGGCGCGATCGAGTATGTCAAGAAGAGCCAGAACCCCGACGGCGGCTTTCGCTACATGCTGCACTCGGGGGGGTCGCAGTTTCCGCGGTCGGCCGCCGGTGTCGCCGCGCTGCAATACGCCGGCATCTACGAAGGCCCGGAGCTCGAACGGGGCCTACAATATCTAATGAGGTTCCTGCCGCCGAACGAGCAGGCGCTCGGCCACTACTTTTACGGGCACTACTACGCCGGCCAGGCCATGTTTCTCGCGGGTGACAACTACTGGCAGGTCTGGTGGCCCGCGGTGCGTGAGGAACTGCTCGGCAAACAGGCGCCCGAAGGCTTCTGGCGCGGGCAGGCGGGCACGGAATATGGGACAGCGATGGCGTCGATCATCCTTCAAATGCCGAACCGGCTCCTGCCGATCTTTCAAAAGTAGTGTACTTCCGACGCGTCACACACGGTCCGTTCATCGTCTTGGCGGCGTTGTCGTGCGCCGCCGCGGTGGCACCACCCGCCGAAGCGTTCCGCAGCGCCGGCGACGTCGTCACCAAGACGCTCACCGAGGACGCCGTCACCGGCCGACTCGTCACGTTTTCCATCGCCGACGGGCTCGTGCTCGGCGGTGCAGGCGGGCCGGACCGCAGGATACCCACGGACGATATCGTGCGGCTTACCGCGGCACCGACGGACACCGCCACGCACGTCGCGCCCCGTCCGCTCCCGGGAGAAATCACACTGCGCCTCGTCGGCGGCGACCTGCTCATCGGGCGCATCACCGGCATGAACGAGACCGACGAGGCCGTCTTCGTCCGCACGCGCGATCTCGGTGAAGTCGCGATACCGCTCGAGTCGCTTGTGGCGGCCGTCCGAAACGCACGCTCGAGGCGGGCGCTTCACGTGGGGCAAGGCCCCGACGGCGCAACCACGGCCCGACAGGCGGTACGCCCGTACGAAGACACGATCTTCCTTGCCAATGGCGACACGCTCACCGGCTTCGTCACGGCCATCGACCCAGACGGCGTCGTCGTCGAGTCCGCCCGTGGCGAGACCACGGTAGCCCTGCGCCTCATCGCCGCCATACACTTCGCGGCCGCGGAGCCGCAGCGACTCGAGGGCAAACACGTCATCCTCACGCTCCTCACAAGCGGACGGCTGACGGTGACCAGCCTCAACTGGTCCGACGACATCATCCGCGCGACGCTCCGCCATGGTCCCGACGTGCTCATCGAGGCCGAGCGGGTCGCGGCCGCCGATGTCGTGGGCGGCCGGTGGGAATGGCTCTCCCAGCATCAACCCATCAGCTACGAACACACGCCCATGCTGTCACTCGGGTGGGACTACGCCCGCGACCGCAACGTCCTTGGCCAGCCCATCCGCGTACGCGGCGAAACGTTCTCCCGCGGCATCGGGGTGCACAGCCGCTCCAAGCTCACGTACGATCTCAAGGGTGCATACCGCGCGTTCGTCACGAGCCTCGCGCTCGATGATGCGAGCGGCCCGCTCGCCGACGTGACGGCGGTCATACAGGTGGACGGGCAAACGCGTTTCACCCGCAACGGCATCCGCGCCGGCGACATCGTCGGCCCGATTCGCATCGACGTATCCGGCGCGAAGCGTATCGAACTCATCGTCGATTTCGGAAGAAACGGAGACATCCAGGACCGATTCAACTGGATCGAGGCGGCGCTCATTCGCTAGCGTCAGCATTGTGACGACCGTACCGACGAGCCGAGCCGCCGGTCGCCGCCGCCGCACGTTTGACGCCGCCTGCAGCGCGGCCTACCGTCGCCGTCATGTCCGCGGCCGCCGACTTCGATGTCATGCACCGCCTCCCCGCGCTGCAGGAGCGCCGCGAACGCGTATTCCTCGTGCTCGCGGGCGTGTTCCTCGGATCCATGGCGATGCTCAACATCCTCGGCATCACACGGTTTATCCACATCGGTCCGCTCGCGCTGGCGGTCGGTGTGTTGCCGTATCCGCTCACGTTTCTTTGCACGGACTTCATCAGCGAGTTCTACGGGCGCACGCGCGCGAACTTCGTCGTCCTCGTCGGACTGCTGCTCAACGGCATGGTGCTCGCGTTCCTCTGGCTCGGACATCGCATCCCGGCCCTGCCCGCCGACCAGCAGCCCCCGTGGCAAACGCTCTCACTCGCCAGGACGCTCGTGCTGCCATTCGGCGGCGAAGTCACCGAGATTGAGCTCTTCGAAATCATCTACCGGTGCACGCGCGGCGCCGTCGTGGCGTCGATGGTGGCGTACCTGGCCGCCCAGTTCTGCGACGTGTACCTGTTCCACTTTTGGAAGAAGCTCACCCGGGGCAAACACCTCTGGCTCCGCAACAACGGCTCGACCATGGTGTCGCAACTCGTCGACGCCACCGCCGTGATCTTCATCACGTTCTGGGCGCAATTCGCCGCCGGTGACAAGACGCTCGCCGCGTTGCTCATGCTCGTCGCGAGCAACTACGTCTTCAAGCTCACCGTCGCCGCCATCGACACGATCCCGTTCTACATCGGCGTCCGGTTCCTCAAGGGATACCTGCGCATCGACCCGACACGCAGC
>JBHHVO010000002.1:0-27625 GCA_046754365.1 Phycisphaerae bacterium
AAGCATCACGCCGCGTACGTCGCCAAGCTCAACGCCGCGCTCGAAGGACACACCGACCTGCAGGCCAAGCCGATCGAGGACCTCTTGTCCAACATGGAAACGCTCCCCGACAGTATCCGCGGAGCGGTCAACAACCACGGCGGCGGACACCTGAACCACTCCATTTTCTGGAGCAACATGACCCCCAACGGCGGCGGCGCGCCCACCGGGGCACTCGCCGACGCGATCAACACCGCGTTCGGTGGATTTGGCGCGTTCAAGGAGCAGTTCGCCACGGCGGCCGCGACGCGATTCGGCAGCGGGTGGGCATGGCTCTGCGTCGACGGTGCGGGAAACCTGCTGGTCAAGAGCTTTGCGAACCAGGACAGTCCGCTCACCGAGGGGCTCAAGCCGATCCTCGGCATCGATGTCTGGGAGCACGCGTACTACCTCAAGTACCAGAACCGCCGCCCGGACTACATCGCCGCGTTTTGGAACGTCGTGAACTTCGACGACGTGGCCAAGCGCTTCGCCAAGGCGACGTAGGGAAGCACCCGACCGGTGGCGACACTCCCGACCGGGGAGGCGGGGAGCCGGCCAGGCGCCACGGCCGCGCCGCCTGCATAACCGCCTGTTGACGAAGTCTGTGGGACCGATTTCTTATTCGGTCAAACGCCGCTGGTGTGCCGAAAACGACCGACTGGAAAGTCGGTCCCACAAGATATCCTGTTTCTCAACGGGCTGGTAGGCGTCCGTCACCGAGAGAGGCATCCGCCGCCTGCATCGTCGACATGCGCCGACGCGGTGTCCACGTCGTCCGCACATGCGCGGTCGTCAATGCCCCCCGTTCGTCCCAGGACGCGTTTGCCTACGCGGGGGCGGACTGGGTGCTGCGCCGCATGAAGATCCAGCCGCCCATGGCCAAGACGAGCATCGCCATTGTGACCACGCCCCATTCGGACACCGTCGGGATCGCCTGGGGCGACGGCGGAACGATCTTGAGCACCACGCCGGTGGTCCCGGCGGGTTCGAGTGCATCCGATGCAAGGACATAGAGCTCGCCGTCCTCATCCTCACCGATGCCCTTGACGAACCGGCCGAACGGGGCGTTGCCCGGTGACAGCGAGAACTCCGCCCGGACAAACGCACCGGGCCCCGTCGTGTCGGCGTAGAACAGCCGTCCGTCCGGGGTGACGAAGTCCGTGCTGAAATCGCCGAACACATACCGCCCCGTCAGCTCCGGAAACTGCATGCCGCGATAGACGAACCCGCCGATGACCGCGATGCCGACGCCGTGGTCGTAGGTCATCACGGGGTCGACCATGGTCTCGCCGAGCGGGCCCGTATCCGTGCACAACGCAGGCGGCACACCGGGATTGAACGGGTCGAAACAATGGAACCCTTCGCGGATCGCCCAGCCGTAGTTGCCGCCGAGCGCGACAATGTCGATCTCTTCAAACAGGTCCTGGCCGACGTCGGCAAGCACGAGCGAGCCGTCGCCGCCCGGTCCGTCGTCGAACGAGAACCGGAACGCGTTGCGGAACCCGTACGCATAGATCTCGGGCAGTCCGTCCACGCCGTCGGCGAATGGGTTGTCCGGTGGGATCGCAAACGGCAACCCCGGGTCCGGCGGGCTGTCGACGTCGATGCGCAGGATCGAACCGAGCGCGGTGAACGTGTTTTGCCCGTTGCCGTTCGGGCCGTGCGGAAGGTTCGGGTCGTCGAGACTGTCGTTCGCACCGCCGCCGTCGCCGAGCGTGAAATACAGCAGACCGTCCGGGCCGAACGCCACCTTGCCCGAATTGTGGTTGAACTGCGGCTCGTCGACCTCGAACAGGACGATCTCGGAACTCGGGTCGGCGACGTTCGGGTCGCCGGCGGATACGGAGAACTCCGACAGCACCTCCTTGTGACACCCGGGCAGGAAGAACGGTGGAACGTCGTTGCACGGCTCGGGCGGCACCGGGTCTGCACGCGGTGCGCTGTACCGTACGAAGAACCGCCCGTTGTTGACGTAGTCCGGGTGGAACGCGAGCCCGAGCAGACCGCGCTCATCGAAAAACCCGTCCAGCGGCGGGATCAACGTCGTGATGTCCAAGAACGGTGTCGGCAAGAGCACACCGTTCGCGTCGATGATGCGCACCAGCCCGCACTGGTCCACGACGAAGAGCCGTCCGGACCCGTCGCCCGCGTGCGTGAGGTCCACCGGGGCACAAAGCCCCGTCGCCACCGGCATGAGCAGCGCCTCGATCGCCGGCGCACACGCACCGGTGGACACGTCGCACGCCTCGCCGAGCCCGCACGTCACGCCGGCCGTGAACACGCACCGGCCGGCCGCACACACGTCGGTCGTACACGCCACCCCGTCGTCACAGTCCGCGTCCGCCGCACACGCCGGGCACTGAAACGTAGCACAGTCCTCGCCGTCGAAGAGGGTCCCGGTGCAGTTCGCCGCGTTCGCCTGTTCGCACGTGGCCGCAGGAAAGCCGGTGCAGCACGCGCCGCACGGACCTGGCTCTGTCATGCAGTTTGCGTCGCAGCAATCGCCGTTGATAAGGTTGCCGTCGTCGCATGCCTCGCCCGGCTCGAGCGTGCCGTTGCCGCATACGCCGGGATTCACGGTGAAGTCATCGATCCACACAGTCCCGGTCGCCGTCACCTCGATACTGCGGACCGGCTCGCTCAACGTAATGTCTTGCAGCGGTGGCATCGTGGTCGGACAACTCCCGTTCGTGCTGAGCGTGTTCACCTGGGCCCCGGCGGCGTTGAAGAACCTCATCAAGCCGGTGCCGGCGTCCTGCCCGGCGAAGAACACCCTGAGCTTAAGCAGGTCGCCGTTCAGGTCGATCGTCAGCGGCGTAGCCGATGTCACCTTGTACGACTTGATGCCGCTGAAATAGCAGTTCGGCAGCATCGCGAAGATGCAACCGCCGCCACCGGTGAAGTCCGCGCCGCAAACGGTCGTGACATTCGGACAAACCGTCTCGAAGTTGATCGTGCACGGACCCGGCAGGGGTTGCCCGATCGCCTGCGCGCCGGCCAACGCGTACGCGGCACAAACCAGGACACCCGGGAACATGTTGTCGGTATGCATGTTTGCTTCCTTCACTAGGGATACAAGGCGAGGGCCGCTCCCCCCGCCGACGGCTGGTCATGCCTGACGCGCCGCGCCGCGTGCTGTGGTCGGTGTGCAGGCCCGTGGAATCTCAAACCGTCCCCATGGGTGCCGAAGCGGCGGTACAGCGACTCATCATGGTGGCTGCATGCGCGCATAACCCCTCCCGCCGATTGATGGGCATGGCACCGGTGTGGGGTGGATCGCGCGAGGTGCGTGCACGCCGTGCCTCAGCGCGAGCACCGCACGGCCTCTCCCGGCGACGGCGACGAACACGTCCACTATACCACGACGTCCACGAACGCCCAAGACCCCGCGCGCCCGCCAATGCGGCGCCGTGGTGTGCAACACGCAAGCGTTCCCGCGCTCCGCCGAACGCCAATGAACCACCAGCGCGCCCCAATCCGAGGCGCCAATCCGACGTCATCGCTACGCGGCGCTTCACGCACCGGCGCCGACCGACGAATCGTGGAGCCCATGTCGCTCACCGCGTCGCACCAACCGTTGGCCACCACCGCATCGCGCACGCCATCCGAAACCGCGCCCCGGGGGCGACGGCGGCAGCCGGACGACGACACGCACGCGCCGCGCGGACCCCCGGCGATCAGCGCACCGATCCGGCGCGGCGCCTACGTAGTTGTATTCCACGAGTGCCGAGACTATTGCAGCTTTTGGCCCGCGGCGCTGGCGCCCGAATGCGTGTGCCCCGCGCATGGCCGCCGGGCAAGCCGATGCTCAGGCGCCGGGATCACATGTTCACGTTCATCGATTGTGAGTCCGTACCATCGCACAAGGATTGTCGTGAACGGCACGTGCGGTCGGCGGGCATCTTCTGCAGAGACCCGATCCAGTCGATCCGGCGAGCGTGCGGCCGCGCCATCGATCATAGATGAGCGTTTGCCGAACGCGTCGCCTGCACAACCACGATCCAGTTCCCACGACCGTCGAACCGCTGCGAACACGCGTCAGAAACGGACACGCACCGGCGCGCCGCGGTCCGGTTCCCAACCAGACGTAGGCCCCGGAGTCCCGTCGCCAACGCGACGCACACCGCAAACCCGACGGCAGGTATACCCCGAACGTAGTGCCATGCCGACGTGATACCTTCTCGCAAGACGCGGCGTCGCGTCACCGGACGACGCGAACGAACGCAGCGACCGACGCTGCCTGCCGTCAGCGTCACTACACGTCTCCGGCTCATGTCAGGCCTGCTTGCGATGCGATCCGTTCGCCAAGTCGGCGGGCAGGCCGCGCCGCATCCATCATGCCGAGGTGTCAAGGCGCACCAGCATCATACCGTGCACGGGACGGGACAACTGTATTCCCGGCGCGCACGAATCCGCGTGGGGTTGAGCGTTCGGCTACGGCCCGGGGCACGGGTCGGGGAATACGCGTACCTGCTCGGTGTTGCTGTCTTGGATACCGCACCCGTTGATGACCCGGACGAAGTAAAACCCGGCGTTGGTGTTGTCCACGGCGTCGACATGGTAGGTCGCGTCGGTCGCCCCCGGGATCGGCACTTCATCGAGGAACCATTGGAACCTGGCGTCCGGGCCCGCCTCGACACCGACGCCGAGGTCCAGCGTCTCGCCGCAGAGCAGATCCACCGGCTGTACCTGCTCGATGATGTCCAGGAAGAGACACGGCTCATCCGTGAACAATCGCTGGAACACGCCGACGTCTCCGAGGTCGACGTCCGTATCGAGATCGAGATCGGTCGCGGCGCAGTCGGGGTCGCCGGGTGTGCCCGACGGTCCCGTCATACACGCCCGCAGTGGTGCATAGTCGAACCGGTCGACATCGCCGTCGCCGTCGAAATCCGCGGCCGATGTCGCGTGGAGTGTCGGCATCGGAAGCAGGACCACCGGTCGGACGCCGTCGACCACACGAATGAGGAACCGGTCCGTTCCGACGAAGTCTCCTCCGGTAAGCTGCACCTGAAATGTCCCACCGCCCACGTCGACCACGGGGCCGATCGCGGTCACCTCGTCGCTCTCGGGTGCATGTGCGACCGTCACGCTCACCGTCGTCGGATCCACGGGCGTGTCTTGCCAGTCGCGGATGTGGATCGTCATCGTCGCGTCGCCGTTCCCGTCGGCCGGGAACGACGGCGGATCCACGGTGACTACCGAATGTACCGCGTCGGGCCGTCCGACGAGGTCCGCGCGCCACGCGTCAAAGAGATCCTGAAGCTGGAACACCGGGTCCGGATCCGCGGGCGTTTGAAACGCGACGTTGAAGTTCATGAAATAGTTGCCGCTCGCACAGCCGACGGCGGCATTGCACGCGCCGTCCACATCACCCGTCCGGGCATCGATCATGAACCCGATGTGGGCGGCCTTGTCGAAGTCCGGGGGCGGTGAGCCGCACCCGGTCGGGTCCGATGGGGAACACGAGCAACGCCCGTCACCACCCATCGACCGGGCCGCCTGCATGCCCGCCATGAGCTTCGCCGGCAGGTCACCGGGCGTGGTCAGGACGGCCTGTTCGGCCATTTCAACGACCGGTGCGCCGGTGAGCACATTCCCCTGTATCGAATACGCCATCGTGCCCTGCTGGCCGATCACGCCGTCGGCGAACGCACCGTCCTCCGTCCCCGTGAACGTGACGCGTCGGCCGTAGCGGTCTACGATGCCGTATTGGCGCGTCTCGTGCTGCGCGTCGGTGTCTTCGAGCATCTCAAGGATGAACGTCGGCGAGATCCCCGCCTGAAAGCCGTCATAGATCAACATGCGGTTCGCGCCCGTGACGTCCACGAACGACTGCGCCGCCGCGCCGCCCTTATCCACCACGACGACCGGCAGACCTTGACGCAGATCGAAGCTCGTGAGGCACGTAGCCGAGCCGACCGCCACCTCGTGCGTCTCCACATCGACCAGGATGATTGACCACGTCGCCCGCGCAGGCGGAGCGGCGAGCAGAGACAACCCGACCACGCCCGAAAGGAAAGCGACCCGTGCGCCGCTGCGGCGCCGCAACGTATGGTTGACACTCACGACAATCCCCCTTTCTCGGAACCTTCTACCGATGACGCCTCGGACCAACCCGATCATCGCCCCAACATGTTGAGCGGGTACGCCGCGCGCCCGGTCCGGCTACCCGCCGGCATCCCGCATGACGAGCGCGGTGGCGCCGATTACCCACCGACTGCGCCCTCCAACACGCTGTTCTCAGATCACAGCCGACGGTCTGCGATGGCCGTAACGCGCCCGGCCCCGGCAACACGCGCCCGCAAGCCGACCACGGCTACACCGGCCACCACCACGAAACGGCAAAGTGTGCGTCCGAAAACCGATGCGGACCACGACCTTGCCGAACCCCAACCGCAAGCCAGGGACCCACGTGACGCTCATGGCGCCCCGCCGCCGAGCATCGTGCGTGGACCGCACCCGGATTTCGTGCCGTCATAAACGACCGGATCGTATTAAACGCCCATACCGGCTCAGGGCGATATTCTAGCACACACCGGCCTGGAATACCAGGGTTCCAGCATGCCACGGCGCCGCCGTCACGCCCCGGGTCCGTCACCGTCCCGGTGGGGCGGCTCGCCGGTCTGCAGCGTCGCCCGCGTGTCGCGGGCCCTGCGGCGTCGGCCCCCCATCGGCGACGTAGCGCGCCGAGCCGGTTTCGAATCGCGACGGACACCACCGGCGGCCGGTACATCCCGCATGCCGCCAGGCATGGGGGCCCGCGGGCGACGCTGTCACCGACCACGCAGCGACCCCGAGCGTTCGCCGGTGGGGCATACGACCGTCAACGTGCTACAATAGTGATGAATGGATACGTGGGTCTATTTTGACAACAACGCGACGACGCAGCCGTTGCCCGAGGTCGTGGACGCGATGCAGCCGTTCCTGCGCGATGTGTTCGCGAACCCCTCGAGCGTCCACACATTCGGACAATCCGTCCGCCACCGTGTCGAGTGCGCCCGTGAGCAGGTTGCCCGGCTGCTCGGCGCCGGTCCCAAGGAGATCGTGTTCACGAGCGGCGGGACCGAATCGATCAACCTGGCGATTCGGGGCACCGTCGCCGCGGACCCGACGAGACGCAAGATCGTCACCACGGCCGTGGAACACCCGGCCGTGCTCGCCGTCGCCGATGATCTCGCCCGGTCCGGCTATACCATCGACCGCGTTGGTGTCGACCGCGCCGGACGCCTGGATGAAGCGTCGCTGGAACGGAAACTGACGGCCGACACGGCGCTGCTTTCGATCATCCACGCGAACAACGAAACCGGTGTCATGTTCGACGTGGCCCGGCTCGCCGCCCTGGCAACGGACCGGGGTATCCCGGTGCACGTTGACGCCGTGCAATCCGCGGGCAAGGTTCCGATCGACGTTGCGTCATGGCCCGTGCAACTCGTGTCGCTGGCGGCGCACAAGTTTCACGGCCCGAAGGGCGCCGGCGCGCTGTACGTTCGCCGTCGCACGCGGCTCATGCCGCTCATCATCGGCGGTGGGCAGGAGCGCGACCGGCGTGGTGGGACGGAGAACGTCGCGGCGATTGTCGGGATGGGGGTGGCGGCGGCGGCGGCGGCGCGCGACATGGCCACCACACGCGGGTTCGTGCGCGGCCTGCGTGACACGTTGGAGGCCGGCGTCTGTGAGCGGATATCCTACGCGAGCGTCGTCGGCGACGGCGCAGACCGCATCGACAACACGTGCAACATCGCGTTCGAGGGGCTTGAGGCCGAGGCGATTCTCATCCTCTTGAGCCAGGCGGGCATCTGCGCGTCGAGCGGCGCGGCGTGCAGCAGCGGGTCCTTGGAGCCGTCGCATGTGCTCGCCGCGATGGGCATCCCGCAGCGGGTGGCGCACGGTGCGATTCGTTTCAGCGTGTCGCGGTTCAACACGCGTGAGGAGGTCGACCGCGTGGTCGACATCATGCCGGAACTCCTGTCGCGACTGACCGTGTTGAGCAGATGAGCTGAAACCAGATGAGTCTCTGATTGCGGCCGCGCGGCGAAGCGCGGACGCGGTGAACGCGTGACGACGCGTCGGACTCGATGGTGCCGCGTGGTGCCGGGCTGACGCGCACGCGGTCGCGCGTCCGTGAGCGGGGAACGAGACCGGCAGCTTTGGACTCTGCGCTATGAGGCAACCATGGGCGTGACCACCGCGCGCGTCGGCATCATCGGCGGTACGGGACTTGGCGAATGGCTCGCCGAGCGCGTCGGCGGCAAGCGAGTCGACGTGGAGACACCGTACGGGCCGCCGAGCACCGCGCCCGTGCTCGCGCGGTGGGACGGCGTGGATGTCGCGTTCGTGTCGCGGCACGGTCCGGGACATCGTTACAACCCCTCCACCGTGCCGTACCGCGCCAACATCTGGGCGATGAAACGACTCGGGGTGTCATCGATCATCGCGAGCGGTGCCACCGGCAGCCTCCGTGAAGACATCGCGCCGGGCGAACTGGTCTTGTGCGATCAGGTGATCGACAGGACGTACCGCCGGGCGAATACGTTCTTCGACGAGGGCCCGGTCGTGCACGTCGAGCTGGCCGACCCGGTGTGTCCGCGGCTTCGCGCGGCGTTGCGCGCGTCGGCCGGTGCGTGCGACGCGCGCGTCCACGACGGCGGTACCTACGTGTGCATGGAGGGCCCGCAGTTCTCCACCCGGGCTGAGTCGCTCATGCACAGACAGTGGGGCGGCGACCTCATCGGCATGACCTGTATGCCCGAGGCGAAACTCGCGCGCGAGGCGGAGATATGCTACGCCATGATCGCGTTCGCCACGGATTACGACTGCTGGCGGCCCGGATCGACGGACCGCGCGCCGGATGCGCTGCTCAAGGAGATCACGACGAACCTCCACCGGGCCGGCGAGCGCGCGGCGTCGCTTATCCGCGCGGCCCTCGGCGCCGTGGCCGACGCCGACGCCTCCACGGCGTGCGGGTGCCAGACCGCGCTCAAGCTGGCGATCTGGTCGGACCGTTCCCGCATCGAGCCGGCGACGCGGACACGGCTCGAGCCGCTGATCGAGCGGTATCTGGCCGATAACCGTGAGTAGCGGGCGCGCCCATGCCGCGGCGGGCGTATGCGCCGTTGCGGACACCATGCGCGCGTAAACAGACGTTCAGGAACGCAATCACGTGCCGCCGCGGGGACGCGCCCGGGCGTTATGGGCGCGCCTGACGCGGGGGACGGTTGCCGCAGGGTGTTGAAGACGCTTGACGCCGAGTGCGGCAAGCGTGCCGAGCCCGTGTGTCACGCCGTTCGGACGGGCGCCGGCGGAACCTCCAGAGCAACCATCGTCGCCATGCTGACCCTTTGGCCGATTCTCGTGACACTCGCGTGCGGAGGCCCACCTGCGCCCGCACCTGCTGGCGCACAGCCGAAGGCGGGTGCGCGCGGCGTGTACCTCGATGACAGTTTTGAGGCCGTGGACGCCATCCTCGAGGCACGGCGTCTAGCCCGACGAGGACGGTGGCGCGACGCCGCCCAGCGTTTGCAGGACACCTCGGACAAATACGGTACGAAGCTCGTGCGCGTCGGGCCCGGACACTACACGGGGTTGCGGGGACACGTGGCGGACCTGATCGCCGCCTGGCCCCCACCGGGCATCGCCGCGTACCGCGCACTCGTCGAGGGCAGGATGCAGCGCGGCGTCGAGGCCGCGCGATCGGCGCGCGAAACATTCGGCCTCGACGTAATCGCTCCGGAAGCGTTCGGGCGGAACGCGGCCCGTGGCCTGCCGCGAACCGACGGGCTGCTGGCGCTGTTCAACCGGTACTTCTGTACCGCCGGGGCCGCGTCGCTGGCGGATCGCATCGGCCAACGCGCAATCGAATCCGGTGATTTCGCGCTCGCGGAGCACGTTTATCGACGCGTCCTCGAACGGCACCCCGACCGCGAGCGCTACACCAAGCCGTACGGTGCGATGCTACGCGTACTCTCGGCCCTGCGCGGTCAAGCACGCGATGTGCTCGGGCCGGACGCCACGATGTCGTGGATGGGACAGCAGCGCCCCGTGTCGGACGTCATCACGGAAATCACGGCGGAGTTCACACCGGCGACCGGCACCGGGCGGCCCGACGACTGGCCGATGTTCGGCGGCAGCCGGTGGCGCAGCCGGATCGGTCCGTCCTCCGTGGACCAGCTCGGTCTGCTGTGGCACTTCGACGCCTTCGGTGATCGCGCCCGTGACGCCGGCGGCGCCATCGAGGGGTCGAGGGGCCGATCGGGCGATCGCGCCGGGCGCCTCGTACTCAATCCCGTGGTCGCCGGCGGGCGCGTGTTCGTCCAGCGGCATCGGGAGATCGTCGCACTCGATCTCCGTACCGGCATCGTCGCGTGGCGTTTCGGCGCACCGGAGCCGGGTGACGGTGTGGCCGCGGACTTCGACGACACACAGGTGCCCGGCTGGTACGCGGTGACCGTCGAGGACGGGCACGTCTACGCAACGCTTACGCCGGGGACATCGTCGTATTTCGGTTTCACGAAGCCGGGCGGCAGCGTCGAACTGATCTGTCTGGCCGCCAGCGACGGGCGGGTCGTGTGGCGCACCACGCCGACGCCGCCGGACGCCCAGGGCGAGAAGGACATGACGCTCGACTCGGCCCCGCTGGTGCGTCACGGCACGGTGTACGTGATCGGCCGGCGGGCGCGGTCGTTCGGATTTGAGGATGGCTATCTCTACGCCTTCGATGCCGACGACGCCGCACTCAAGTTCCGCACGCACCTCGGGAGTGCGTCGACCGGGACGTTCGGCTCCCGGCGCGCCACGACGGCGATCGTCGCGTCGCACGCAGACACGATCTACGCGTGCACGAACGTCGGGACGGTCGCCGCGGTGTCGGCGCACACCGGGGCCGTGCGATGGCTCAGGCTCTATGAACGCGCCGCCCAGCGAGACGGCGACAGCCCCCTGCGGTCCCGGCGTGATGCGAAACCGTGGCACTACAACCCGGTCATGATCGTATCGAGCGGGCACGCCGCGGCCGACCATCGCGTGATCTGCCTCCCGAATGACAGTGATCACCTGCTGGTACTCTCCGCGACGGACGGCCATGTGCTACAAGCGATCCCTACGAGCGCTATCGGCGGCATGCGGACGGTGCTTGGCGTGCGGGACGACGTGCTGTGTGGTGTCGGGGACCGCGTGGCGTGTGTCGACCTGTCGGACCGCCACGTCATCTGGGACGCCGCGCTACCGATCGGCGGCGAGGCGTTCGGGCGCGGCACCTGGGTCCGATCGAACACGGATGCAGGCGATCGTCTCCTGGTGCCGACGCGGCAGGGGCTCAGCATGTTCAACGTGACAAACGGCACACGGTCCGACCTGACGTGGGGCACAGAGGCCGAGGGTGGCAACATCCTCGCGCTGCCCGATCGAATGCTCGTGGCCGGCGTCGATCGCATCGAGGCGTACGTCCGCAAGGCGGAGATCTTCGCCGCGCTGCGGCAGCGTATGGCGGACGCGCCGTTCGATCCGGAACCCGCGGTGGAACTCGCCGAGGTCGCGTTTCGGGCGGAGGAGTTTCGCGAGGCACTTACCGTCCTTGATGAGGCCGTGCGCCGCGCCGCCGCGCCGGCCGCCGGTGTCGGTGAGCAGCTCAAACGCCGCATGTTTGACGACACACTCGAGTTCGCCCGCGTGCTCGCGACGCGGCATGCACTGGCCGACGACGTTTGCGACACGCTCTGTGCGTACGCGTCCCGGTTCGCCCCGGACGAGCCGGCCCATGTCCGCTATCGCCTCGCATTCGCGGAACGCTTTGAGGGTCACGGCAACGTGGCACGGGCCGTGCGGCTCTATCAGCAGATCCTGCGTGACAGGTCCCTTCGCGGTGTACCACTCGACAACAGAGCCGGTGACGCCGCAGCCGCCGCGACGTCGCCCGCAAGCCCGGACCTGGCGGGACTTGCCGCTCAAAAGCGGATCGCCGCCCTCATCGAGCGACACGGGCGCGACATCTACGATCCGTTCGAGGCCGAGGCGCAGCGCTGGCTCGCGAGCGGCCGCGCCGCCCGTGATGCCGCCACGCTCGCGCGCGTCGTGGACACGTTCCCCAACGCCAAGGCCGCTCCCGACGCGCTCGTCGCCTTGGGCGAACGCCACACCGAGTCGGGCGACCACGACGCGGCCGCCCGGCAATTCGCCGCCGCGTACCAGCGCTACCCCGACTACGACGACCGCCCCGGACTCATCCGATTGATCGCAGACGCGTACGAACGCGCGGGCAAGGTCGAGCAGGCGTACCGATGGCTCACCAAGGGCGCCCGCGCCCACCCGACCGCCACCCTACGCGACCACGGACGCACGCTCACGCTCCTGGAATACCGCCGCCGCCTGGCCGGCATACGCGACAAGGTGGACCCGTCGCGCCCCGACATCGAGCCGCCGTTGGACCGCCGCGCGACGCATGCGGTCGATGTGGAGGCCACCCTCCTGACGCCGCGATTCGCGGGCGCGCCCGGTGGGTCGTGGTCTCGATACTATGTCCTGGACGCCGGCACGATCCGCGCGTTCGACGCCCGAACCGGCGCCGAGCGCTGGCCCGATCCGCCCAAGGTCCGCGCGAGCACGCAGCTTCTCGTGGCCACGGACGATCTTGCCGTGTTCGCCAACGCGTATCAGGTCTTCGCCCTGGACGCCACAACCGCGGCGCAACGGTGGAGTTACGGCGAATACCCGCCCGCCGCCGAGAATCCCGGGGCCGACTGGGAGCACACCGGCGTCATTCGAGGCCACGCACTCCACGCCGGGCGCCTCCTCACCGTCCGCGACGACGGCCGTTTCACCTGCGTGTCCATCCAAGACGGCGCCCCGGTCTGGTGGGCGATGCAGGAGGTCATACCGCAGGGCACGATCGCCCTGAGCGATCGGTGGGTCGCGTTTACCATCGTACAGGATGGGACGGCCGTGCTCTGCCTTCTGAACGCGGACACCGGCCGATGGATTGACGCCATCCGGACCGGCGAGCGCCGCCCGATCCGCGATATCCACGTCACGCTCGACGAGCAGATCATCCTGGTCACGAGCCAATCCGCCGCGTCATACGATGCCCAGCGACGCGAGTTGCGTTGGGAGGTCGGCTTCGGCGGTCACGTGGGCGACGGCGCGGTGCTCATCGACCTGGATGCCATGTACGTCGCGCCCGACGGCCGCCACGTCCGCAAACTCAGCCTTGAAAACGCGAGCGTGCTCTGGCGATCGGAACCCGTCGCACCGCGCGGTGACGGACCACTCACACTTGATCTTCAGCGCGGCAGCCTGTTGGTGAGCACGCCCACCGCCGTGCGGGCGATCGACGCCGCCACCGGGCTGACCCTCTGGGACGGCGCCACGCCGCCTGATCCGCGATTCGTCCGGCGTCTTGTCGGCGATGCGTACTTGCTGGCCGTCGACATCCCCGAGCGCGACGCCGAGCACGGCGGGCTGGACCCCCGTCGCGACAAGGACGAGCCGCCGGATCCGGACCGGGACGCGGCCGGCGCAATCTTCTATGACGTGCGGAACGCCAGCGGCGTCATCCCACGCGACGGCGGGCGGTGCCGGCTTGGACCCCTGGCCGATGTCAAGACCATCATGGCCGTCGACGGCGCACTGCTTGTCCAGACAGGCACGACAATCCGCCGGTTCGCACACGAATGACCTCGCGCGGGGGGCTCGGCGGTTCATCGCCTGCCCGGACGATCCGTCGCACGCAAGACCGCTTCAAGTCGCTGAACAAACACGGATCGCGGCCAGACGTCGTCAGCGCCCGCCGCCGCGGCCTGTTCCATGAGGTCCGTATGCACGTGCGAGAAGAACGCCACGACGCGCGCCGCCGGGCAGACCGACTTGGCCGTACGGATCGCCTCCTCGGGCGACATGCCGTCGCAGTGCATATCCACCAGCACCGTGCCTGGCGCATCCGATGCGAGCGTGGCCCGCAACCCGCCGACGTCGTTGACGATCGCACATGCCGTGCCGAGCTTTTTGGCCGTGGAGGCAATCCGCGTGGCGAAAATCATGTCGGAGACGATCGCGATACACCCGTGCATGTGCGTTTTGCCTCTCGCTTCACCTGGGTGCGCCGAGCGACCCGTCCGGGTAGGGTTGCCACTGTCAGCGCGTGATCGTATTCGCGGTTCCGAGGCCGGGCATTGGGGCTTGAGCACAAACGGCCGGCCGGGCGGTCAACCGCTCCGACCAACCGCGCCGGCGATGCGTCCGGACCGGAGCCCGCGCCGCCTACCGCACCGTCTTCGGGTCCAACACGTCGCGAAGGGCATCGCCGAGCAGGTTGAAGCCCAGCACCGTCAACGTGATGGCCGCTCCGGGCGCGATGATGACCCAGGGTCTGTCGTGCACGAACTCCCGCGCGGCGTTGAGCATCGTGCCCCACTCCGGCTCATCGGGCTGCCCGCCGAGCCCGAGGAAACTCATCCCCGCCACGTCCAGGATCGCCCCCCCCATGCCCAGCGTCGCGAGCACGAGCATCGGGCCGACACAGTTCGGCCACACGTCCCGAAGCAGAATCCGCGCCCCGGACGCACCCAACGCACGCGACGCCGTCACGTAATCCAGTGACCGGATCGACAAGACGCTCGCCCGAATCTGCCGGGCGAAGATCGGCGCCTGCACGACCCCGACCGCCACCATGACGTGCGTCAGGCTCGGACCGAGCGCGCCGACGATCGCGATCGCGAGCAGGATCGACGGGACCGCCATGGTCACGTCGACTACGCGCATGAGCGATGCATCCACCCAGCCGCCGCGCATCCCCGCGAGCGACCCCACCGGAACACCCACGAGAAACCCGATGCCGACGCTGATCATCCCGATCGGCAGCGACCGTCGACCGCCGTGCAGCACCCGCGACAGCACATCCCGGCCAAGTGCGTCCGTGCCGAGCCAGTGGTCCGCCGACGGTGTTCGTGGGTGCCCGCCGGCGTCCGCGCCCCGCGCCTGCGCCAGCGGTCCGTACGGTGCGATGGCGTCGGCGAACACCGCCGCCAACACGAGCCCGGCGATGAATGCCGCACCGACCATCGCCGACGGCGACCGCAGCAGCACCCGCCACGTGCCCGCATCCGTCACCATGACCAGCACCCTATCTCCGCCGGTACCTTGGTGTACGCCCGGTCTCCGGTGTGTCCGCGGTACACGGCGTGCCCCGGTAGTCCGTGTGCGCCGCCGTCCGAGACGCCGCGCCCCGCGTGCTGCATCGCCAATGACCTATCACGGGTAGCGTCCGGCCCCCGTGCCGGACGTATCGACCGATCGACCCGGCGCGCGTCCGGCGACGCCACGCCCGGCCGCGACCGATTCCCCCGTACGATCGCGCTAAGTATACTGGCCCGACGCGTCGGCAACACCGCACGCCGGGCCGGCCCGGCATAGCCGCGGGTCCGACGCCCGGGAGCCGTTCATGCGGTCGCACGAAATCCTGAAGCGGGCGGCGGATCGAATCGGCGTCAAGGCCCTGGCCGCCAAGCTCCGCCTGTCACCCGCCCTCATCTACAAGTGGTGTCAGGAGTCGAACGTCAACGACCCCGACGCCAGCGGTGCGCGGAATCCGCTCGACCGCCTGGCCGATGTCGTGGAGGCCACCGGAGATCACGGCGTCGTGGCGTGGCTGTGTCACGAGAGCGGTGGTTTCTTCGTAGCCAACCCGCCACAGTCGCCCGCAGACATCAACACCGAACTCCTTTCCAACACCCAGCGGGTCGTCGCGGAGTTCAGTCACCTGCTTGCGACGGTATCGAAATCCATCGAGGACGACGGCGAGATCGAACCGGTGGAGGCCGACCGCATTCGCATGGCGTGGGAGACGCTCAAGAGCACCGTCGAGGCGTTTACCGTCGCGTGTGAGCGGGGGGCGTTCCGGAAGTAGGGGGTCGTGCCATCGCCGTCCGCAGTGCCGCACCGCTCGGCGTACGGCCGGCGCACACGGCCGACCCCCGCGACGCACACGATGCACACCCGATTCCGGCACACCATGGTCCCTGGCCGTGAGGAGGAAAACTCGAGCGCGCGCGACGAGGGCGGCACCGGCGATGCACGCGGATGTGGCGGGGCCGGTACAAAGGGCTGCGCCGCGCCCGCTTTGGAGAAAAGCGAGCGCGGCGCTGTGGTCGTCCGCGTCACGAGGATCTAGTCTGTGACGCGTTGGGGGGGGAAGAATCCTCGGTGCCTCGCGCCATACGCCGCCCGGAGGCGAGCCCGTACCCGCCGTATGGTCGCCGCGCTTCGGCTGACGGCTGGGCGATACACCTCTTGTCGTGCCTGGACGTCCGCGGTCTTCCTCTCCTCGGCCGTCGGCGTTTCCTGCTCCGTTCGGATCGCGGTGCGGTCGCCCACACCGCGCTTAGCCTACTGAGTTATTACCCCGCGAATCGCGGAAGGCAAGTAAGTATTGCGTATTTTTTTGTCTGCGCGCCCGACTTCACGACGCCGCGCCCGGTCGTTTGAGGCGCACCGGGCCCCCTGCGAGTCATGGGGCACGATCCGTGCGTGGACACGGGCAGCGTGGATCAAAGCGTGGCGCACCCGACGGGCACAAAAAAAGCGGCGCGACGAGAGCCGTTCACTCTCGCCGCGCCGCGTGGATGCTCACCCGTGCCGGCCGGCACGGCGGTCGGTCCCCCGGGCAGAGCCGGCGGGGGCCGAGGGAACGCCGTCGCCTAGTCCGGCAGCGACGCCCCGTTGAAGACGTCGTAGACGCCCGCGCCGTTGAGCAGGTCGATGACCCGCAAGACGTCGTTGGCGTTACATGCGCCGGTGCGGTCGACGTCGCACTGGTAGTCGGCCAGCGGCGGGATCACCCCGTTGAGGTTGTCGATCGCCGTGAGCACGTCGTTGGCGTTCGACAACCGATCGTTCCCGACGTCGGCCGGCAGGTAGCCGATCCGGACGCTCTCACCACTCGGGTCGTACGTGACGATCGTCCACGCCTGGAGCGGGATGATCTGGTCGAACGTCAGGGTGGCGGTGTCGCCGTTGATCGTCACGCCCGAGATGCCGGGCGCCGCGCCCGGCGGATTCGTCGTAACGCTGAACGCATCGGCCGTCACGCACGACGCATCACTGGCGAACGTGATCGCGATCGAGTCCCAGCCGTCCACGTTCGCGCCGTCCGGCTCGAACGGCTGCCGGGCGTCGATGGCATCGCTGGGCGGTGTGCTCGAGACGACCGACAGGATGCACTCCTCACCGGCCACGGCCTCGATCGACATGAACGTGTGCGAATCCGGGAACCCGATATCGTTGAGATCGGTCCAGTTCGCGTTGCCGCACTGCGTCGCGCGGAGGTAGCTCGGGCCGCACTGGCCGAGATCGTTGGCGGCGACGCGGAACGCGTGGTTGTTGCCCGGCGTTCCGAGTCCACCGTCCTCAGGCGCTTCGATCTCGACGACAATGCTCGCCCCCGCCGGCACAAACGGCGGATTGTCGAACGTCACCGTCCTGAGCGTCCCGACGTCCAACGCGGTCACCGTGGTGGACGCGGTCCCGATCAACTGTGCGGTGGAGAACGTCGGCGGGCACGTGGACGTGTAGATGTTGACGTTGACCGGCACCGTGTCGTTTGTTGAGCTTTCTAACTGGGCGATGCCGAACGTAACGCTGTTGATGTTGAGCGCCCCGGGGACCTCCTCCTCGGTGAGGTCGAAGCAGCGTGCCCAGGCGTTGGGTGTCGTGGTGGGGGGCGGACCCGCGGCCCCGCACGCGACGGCGTTGTCGATCGTGTCGCCGACGCTCTGGGTCAATGTGCAGCCCTGATCCGTACATTCGGTCCGCGGGCAGCACTGGTCGATCGCCTCGCCGGCGCAGGTCGCGTCCCACGCCACCTGGCAGCAGAACGAGTCAAACCCGCAGATGCGGTTGCAGCAATCCAGGTCCTCGCACCCGGGCGTGCCCGTGTCCGTCTCGCAGTCGCCCGTGCCGGCATCGCCGCAGATCGCGAAGCCGCACGCAAAGCCTTCGTCCTCGCAGAGGACGCCGCCGGTCCACGTGTCGCCGCCACCCGCGATGCAGTCGGCCTCGCTGACGTTCGTGCAATCCTGCGGTGTGTCACCGCAGCACGCACCAGCGGGCTCGCCGCACGCGAACGCCAGGTCGGCGCAGAGCGTATCGGCCTCAAACCGCAGGTTGGGATCGAGGCAATCCAGGATCGGCGTATCGTCGTTGCACTCTGCCGTCGCGTCGTCGCAGCATGCACCGGTCTGATTCGGGTCGATGACGGTGAGCGACTGGCAGAAGCACCACCCGAAGCCGAAGTTGACGAGGTCCTGCCATTGGTTCCCACCGGGATTGCCGGAAAGGTTGCCGAACCCGAGCCCGGCCTGGTTGAATCCGTCGTCGCCCGTGATCCAGAACGGCGAGAAGTTCGGATCCCCAACGCTGAACACCTCGACGAGCCACGTGACCGCACCGGTCGCGGTCGGCGGAATCTCGATCGTCTCCGGCCCCGTCTGGTTGTCGATGTCGAAGCACCCTTCGTACAGGATGTTGTTGACATTCGGACCGCCGAGGTCGCCCATGAGGAACAGGAACCCGATGCCGTTGCCCTGCGTGACGAACGTGTCGACCGTAATCGCGGTCACGAGCGACCCGTTGGTCTGCATCGGAAACGCGAGCGACGCCCATTGCCCGTCGTTGCACGACTGATTGTAGTCGCCGGTGAGCCCGAGCCCCTGGCCACAAGCCGCAGGCGTGCACCCGCCCCCGAAGATCTCCGTACCCCCACCGCCTGTCACGACGCCACCGCCGATGGGCGGGACCTCCCGCTCAACGCTCGCAATCGTCACCGTGCCGGTCGTCGGCACATTTTCTGCGGCCAGTAGATCGACCGCCGAGAAACTACACGCAAGCACGCCGACAGCAAACGTCAATATCCTTCTTCGCATGGCATCCACCTCTTTTTCTCGTTACCCCAGGAAAACACTTTGCGGCCGCTACACCCATCCCACCGCCACGACATCCGCCGCAACCGTCGAGGCACCTGCGCCGCCCATATCTACTGAAACCCAACACCGCGTGCACGCGGCGGCGCCACGATACGCCGCTCACCTTGCGGGCGTCTTCCTGCACCGAGAACACCCGTGCCCGCACACCGCAAAAACCGACCCATGCAAGTCTAGGTACCCCACGCGAGAAGCGCGAACACCTTCGAAGCATTTCACAGCTGTGGGAACCCCACGCCACCAACGCTCCCTTCCTCGCCCCGGCACTTTCCGGTCGCCGCCGTCTGCCGCCAGACCCCGCGACACACAGCTACGCGCTTATGATACACCGGATCGCACACACCTGACAAGCCCCACGCTCGAAAAAATGTCCCAATAAACCGGAACCCCACCGCCGTACGACACCGGTCCGCGACACGTCCGAAAACCCGTCGGGAAGCCGACCGCCCTCGCCGACCCCGTTGCGGCCCGCGCCGCCGGGGTCGCGCGGCGACGCCCGAGCCCGGCGACGCCCGCCCCGGCACGCGGCTGGCGTGGCGATCCCGGCGGCGAATCCGGCCGCGGCTGCCACCCATCGCCCACCCACCGAGCAGAACCCGCTGGTTCCAGGTCGACAGCGCGTCGGCCTGACGACACAACCACCCGGAGTATGGGGAACCCATAGCGCCCGGTTCCGCGGCGCTTTGACGATGCCACGCGGGCGGCCATGGCACCACATCCCCGAGCGGGCTCGATCCGGATCGACCGCGCGGCGGACCGGAGACACGCCGTGATAACGGCGTGAGGCTCCGAGGCCGCATGCTGTTGCGGCGTCCACGGACCCGCGCGATCACATCCGGCTGGAGGAAGATTCCGCCGCAGGCACGTCAGAATTGGGGTCCGTTCGGCCCCAGGCGGGCTCGGCGGTCAAATCCGGGCAGGACGCGAAGCGTGGCGGGGGGCTGTTGCGATCGTGTTATCCGGACCCACGGCCGCGCCGTGGTGCGATCCGGGGATCAGTACCGGCCGCGCAGGCGTTCCTTCGCGGGTAGGATTTCGAGGCAGGTCGTCCACCAGCCGGTCCGGATCGTTTCGACGAACGCATCGGGCAGGTGCTCGGCGGCCATGTCGGACGCGAGCCGCTCGTAGTCGTACGGTACCGGGATGAACTGGACGCGGAGGTTGCATGATGCGTCGGCGTTGGCCGTCCCCGCTTGGGGCGGGTCGAGTTTGCTCGGACCTGCCCCGGCTGCGTCAACGTCGGGCGTTCCTGCGTCGGGAGATCCCACGTTTGCCGTATCCGCGCCGGCGGTGTTGAGGATGGCGTACCACACGTCCGTACGGCCGTCGTTCTCCGGTCTGCCGATCACGCCGACGTTGACGAACCGCCGCCGGCCGGAGAGCGTCCGCTCCCACTTAATGCCGGTGTGGGTGGCGAGTATGACGTCGGCGTCGTAGTCGCGGGCGAGCCGGTCGAGGAACTGCGTCGAGGTTGTGCTCTCCCAAAGGAACTCATTCGTCCGCCGCGGGCTACCGTGGCACATGAGCACGCGGAACGGACCGAGTCGCACGCGTAGCGCCGCCGGCAGCGCTCGGAGCCACGGGCGCCATCGCTTGTCGGTGTGCGTGTAGGTGTAGGCGTAGCTGAGTGCGGCGAAGTGGTTGTCGCGCGGGTCGGTGTAACCGCATTGACAATGGCTGAGTCCTCGGCCGATCGAGTCATCGTAGTTGCCCTGGACGACGCGAACGCAGTTCTCGATGAGCAGCGGGAACACGCGGTTGGGGTGGGGCCCGAACGCGCCGAGGTCGCCGAGACAGTAGATCGCGTCGACACCGCGCCCGGTGGCGTCGGCGATCGCGGCTTCCAGCGCGAGATAGTTGTTGTACACGCCGCCGAACACCGCGATGCGGCGGTGGTGTTGCACGTCGTCGGTACGCGCGGAATCGGCGGGCGATGTCGGCATGGGTGTCAGGCGTCCGTCGGTGTCACGCGTCCGTCACCGCCGTCGCGGCCGAGGAGACGTTGGAGCAGATCGCGCCGTACTGCCAGCACGTGTAACACGCGGCGTGCCGCAGGGGATAGTCGCGGATCGTATCGGCGAGCCGGTCCCCCATGCGCGCGTCGGGGTCGTCCAGCAGAATCGGACTCACCCAGACGCCCTGGTCGGTCACGAGTCTGGCGGCGCTGCACACGAGTTGGGATTCGTCGAACTCGGCCATCATCGCGTGGGTAAGCCGCTCATCGTCGGTGTAGCCGCCGGTTCGATCGACTTCGGCCCCGAGCTTGAGCGTGGGCAGGATCTTGAGGCGCGGCCGGTGATAGCCGACCGTCCCGAGCAGCCGCACGAAGCCGGCGAGCACGTCGTCGTCATCGCCGGACCATGTCCGCGTAATCGTCAGAATCGGCAGGAACCCCCGGCGCACGAGGCGTGCGACACCCTCCATGGCCTGGTCGAACGTACCCTCGCCGCGAATCGGGTCGTTCATCTCGGCCGTGTAGCCGTCCAGGCTCACGCGGATTTCCAGTGAGTACATGGATGCGGCGGCCATGGCCTCGAGCCGATCGAGCGTGGTGGGGCGAAAGAGCGTGGCGTTGGTGAGTACCGTGGCCGGGCCATACGCCAGCGTGTGCTCGAGGATGTCGCACATCGCGGGATTCGCGAACGGCTCACCGCCGGTGAAATAGTATTCCTTCACGCCGAGCGGTTTGGATTCCTCAAGTCGGCGGAGGCACGTGTCGAGCGACAGGAACCTGAACTTGTCGTTCTCCGGCGAGCAACTGATGAAACAGTGGTGGCAGCGGAGGTTGCAGATCGTGCCGCCGACCTGAAACCAGAGCGTGTCCAGCGCCCGCGTGTGTACACACGGTGTGTCAGGCGGAGGCACGTTCACCCCCTCGCGCGCCGGTCAGCAGCGAGAACACTTCATCGACTTGGGCGATACCGGTTTGCATGAGAAACGTCGGGTCGCGGCCGTAGCTTTTCGCGCCGAGCACGAAGAAGTCCGGTTCGGGGTTGGTCAGCGCGTCGCCACCCGCCGGCTTGCGCTGCAGGCAGTCCGCCACGGGCTCGCCCGCGAGTGCGGCGGCGAGTTTCATCGGTCCCATCGTGGCGAAGCACTCATGCACGTGCAGCTCGCGGTAGAGCGACCGATCCGGGTGGTAGCCGACATTCGCGATGACGCGGTGGACCTCAAACACATGCCGTTCGCCACTCACCCTGGTGACATGCACGGCGACCGCACCGTGTGGGGCCGGTTCGAGCCGGTCGACCATGGCGCCGGAGACATAGCGGATGCGCGGGTGCACCTGGGTCGCGATGGCGTTGGCGGACCGGGCCAGGTGGGCCCTTGCGTAGAGCCGGTCGTCCGGGATCTCACGAATCGGGGGATCGCGCAAGCTCTTGGTGATCCAGATGACGCGGGTTCGGCGATCGTCATCGACCAGCTTGGCGAGTTCGACAATGGAGGTCGCGGCCGAATAACCCGCACCGATCAACAACGTGTGGCAGGCCGTGTAGAGATGCCGGTCTCTCCCCGTGATGTCGTCGAGGCCATAGCTGATGCGCGCACCGGCCCGGCGCTCCCCGACCGCGGGGATGCCGCCGCTGCCGAGCCAGTTGTGTTGACCGTACGTGCCGCTCGCATCGATGACGACATCGGCGTCGGCGGTATACTCCGCGCCTTTCGGGTCTTCGATGAGCAGCCGAAACGGCGTCTGCATGCGTTTGTGGCCGGCAACATCCTCCCCCTTAAGCATGCCGCTGCGTGCGACACCGATGACGCGATGGCGCTCGTGCACCGTACCTGCGAGCGCCGCGGTGCGCGAGAGCGGCGTTAGATACCGGTCGACGTAGTCCCGGCCCGTGATGAACGCGTCGGGCAGCGGCAAGTCGCCCCCGCCGCCGGCGGCACGAATCGCTTGGACCCCGTGTGGTGAGTGGTTCATGGAAAACGGCGTGAAGAGCACGACGTGCCCCCATCGGGCGATGTGGCCACCGACGCCGGTCGCATCGTACACGTCAACGTGCCAGTCGTCCCGGGCGGCGCGGAGGGCGGCCTCGAGCCCGATTGGGCCCGCCCCGATGACGGCGATACGCCGCCCGCGGTGCCCCCCGGTCGGTCGGTCGGTGTTCGCAGGCATACCGGTCAAGCTTATGGCGTCTGTTGCTGTGGAACAAGGCCGATCGCATCGCGTTGCGATGGTGGACCGTTGACCATCCATGCGCGCTGGTGCTTTGTTGCGGATGAGGTGATGGGTTGGGGCCAGCCGAGTTGCGCGCGCATGCGACCGGTTCTTTCGCGGAAAATATGGCTTTCCGCCCTCGGCTGCGGCTCGAAGTGCCCGTCCACTGATGCATGACAGGGCGCCGGGTTGTCACGGCGCATGTCACATCGAAACGGTCGGTATGACGTCAAGAGGCCGCCCGAGCGTGGTGCGAGAGCGGGCTTGAAAAACCGCCGACACGGCCTATGCTATCCGTCGTGCATGTATCGGCAACACACGTGAGCCACGGGCAGGCGCTCGCGCGGCGGTGTGTGGTAGCTAGCGATCCCATCAGCCCGCATCGCCCGGCAAGGAGGTGACATCGTGGCACGACGCCGCCGGAGACGCCATCGCGGAGGCCCGATGGTGCTTGTCGTCGCCGCCGGTTTGATCGCCGGCGGTTGGTTGTATGTGGCCGATCGCGGCGAGAGCGCCGGTGAGGCGGGCGAGACGACGACAGCCGCGGCCAAGGCCACGGCGCAACCGGCCGCCACCGAGGTACCGGACGGGATCGCGCATGCGCAGCCAACGTCGCGGCCGGGGCGTGGGCACAACGGCGACGCCGTACCGCTTGCGGCCGCCACGCCGGGCGGCGCCGCGTCGCGCGCGGCCGCGCTGCTCGCGTCAGGGCGAGAGGCGTTGCGCGATCAAGATTGGCTCACTGCGCGGGCGCGGCTGAACGCCGCGTTTCGCGTCGGCGTTGAGGAACCGCAGCGGGCGCAGCTCTTGGGCGACCTGCAGCGCGTCGCGGATGAAACCATCCTGTCGCCGCTGGCGTACGAGGGGGATGCGTTCACGGCGTCGTATCTCGTGCAGTCGGGCGACACGCTTGGGAAGATCGCGGCCGCACACCACGTGACGACGGGCCTGCTCGCGCGGATCAACGGGCTCCGCAACATCAACATCATCCGGGTCGGGCAGAACCTCAAGGTGATCGAAGGGCCGTTCCACGCGATCGTGGAGAAGCGCAGCTATGCACTCGACGTGTACATTGGCGACACACCGGAGACGCGTGTGTTCGTGCGGCGGTTCCGGGTAGGGCTCGGCGCCGGCGGCGCGACGCCGCGGGGGCGGTGGCGTGTGAAGAACAAGCTCAGGAATCCGGAGTACTATCCGCCGCGCGGCGGGCGCATCATCCCGGCCGATGATCCCGAGAATCCGCTCGGCGAGCGCTGGATCGGTCTACTTGGTTTATCCGGCGCGGCGCTGGGTCAGCAGCGCTACGGCATCCACGGCACGATCGAGCCGGACAGCATCGGCCAAGACGCATCGCTCGGATGCATACGCATGTACAACGAGGACGTAGCGGTGCTCTACGACCTGCTGGTCGTCCGGCACTCGACGGTCGAGGTGCGATGAACACCGGGTGGGCGGGAACGTCTTCGCGAACGCGTCGGGATTCGGCAACGCGTGCGCCGGCGTGTCGTTGCTCATGGTGCGTGCCGATGTGCCTGGCGCTCTTTCTCGCACTTGGGGCGACGGCGTTCGCACGAGCGCCGGCGTCGCCGGTGGACCGCTTCATCGACGCGCTTGACCGCGACGCCACCATGCCGGGGGACGCGCGGCGCCTCATTCGGGAGTCGTGGGAACGCTGCAGTGGCTGTGACGGTGACGCGTTCCTCACGCAGGGCCTGTCGTTGATGTCGCCGCGGTTTCTCGAAGCGCTCGACGCCTACGATGCCGAAGACTACGACCGGTGTGCGGCCCTCATGGCTGCGCTCACCGGCCACGCCAACAAGTTTCTCGCCGCGAACGCCGCCGTGTGGGAGATCAAATCCCTGGTGGCCGCGGAGCGTACGACCGACGCCGCCGGTCGGATCGATCGCGTCCTCGCCGACGGCGGCGTCGCGGTCGCGACCTACACGTACTTCGCCGCAGAAGTGGAGTTTCTCAAAGGGTTCTGTCTGTTGTCCGACCTGGAGTATGACGACGCCGCCGCGGCGCTGACGGCGTTTCTCGATCGCCACCCGGACGCGTCGCAACGGCTCGTCATGGCCGCCCGACAGATGCTGGCTGAGCTCGCCAACCGAGCGCCGGGCCAAATCGACGAGGTCGCCGATCTCATGCGGTACGCCGGGCGTCGGCTCCACGGCGGCGACGCGGGGCAGCGCGTGCAGACGCGGCAGCAGCGGATCATCGACCTGCTGAACCACCTCATCGATGACGCGGAGCAGCAGGAGCAGAACAGCCAGAACAGCCGGAACAGCAGCCGGGGCGGGTCGCATCCCGCCCCCGCGCCGAGCCCACAGCGCCCCATGCCGAGATCGCAGTTGCCGCCCGGCGCGGGCGACGCCGCCCGTCCGCATCGCTCAGCGCGTCACGCGAATCCGGCCGAGACGTGGGGTGCCATGCCGCCCGCGCAACGGCGGCAAATCCTCCAGGCGCTCAAGGAAAGCTTCCCCAGCCGCTACCGGCAGCTCGTCGAGCAATACTATGAGCAGCTCGCCAAGCAGCCGTAGGACCGTGGTTCACAAATCTTACGACTATTGGTCGGAGTGCCATGGCCAAGCGCAGCGCGGCCATGTGACTCGCCCGGCGGCAGGACATGCCCGCGCCTTCGGCTTGGGCATGCCACCCCGCCGGCGCTGCGCCCTCCGCTTCGTGTGCGGTCTTCCGCTGTGTATGCTCGCGCTCGGCTTCGCGCCGCCCGGAGACGCGGGCGATCCGGGCGCGGTCAGCATGGCCGTCGAACGCATCGACGGTACGCGGCTGGCCGGGCGGTGGATCGGCGCTGACGGAGCGACGTTTACGCTGGGCACCGACACCGGTGCGACGCGGATCGAGCTCGACGCCCTATCGACCGTAAGACGCCGCGCCCCGTCGGCACCCTCGCCGCCGCCCGTGCACCGAACGACGTTGTACCTGCGTGACGGCGGGCGATGGCACGCGACACTGCTTGACGGCGCGCCGGGTGGGATCACGGTGCGCACGGCCGTCGCCGACCCGTGCGTGCTGCCGTTCGACGCGCTAGCGGCCGTCCGACTCGGCACGCCGTCCGACGACCCGGACGCCGATGGGCTCTTCGGCGCCGCGCTGGACAAACACCTGACCGCGCAAGATGTCCTGGTGACACGTGGTGACACGCCCAAGGCCGTGCGCGGTACGCTGCTGACGCTTGGGGCACAAGCGGCGTCGTTTCGGTTCGGCGGGCGCGACCGGACCCTGGCCACGCGAAAGATATACGCGGTGGTGCTTGCCGCGGGCGCCGGCAAGCCCACTGAAGACCCGTCCAACCGCCCCGCGTATCGCGCGATGTTCACGCTCACGGACGGCTCGACCGTAGGCGCGCGCATCGTTCGCGCCGACGCCCGCACCGTGCGCGTGGAAACGTCCTTCGGTCTCGCGGCCGACCTGGCCCTCGTCGACATCGCGGCAATCGACTTTCACAGCAGCCGGGTCGTGTATGTCAGCGACATGTCACCGATGTCCGAGCAAACCAGCGGCATGCTCCACGCCCCCTGGCCCGTGCAATACGACCGCAGCGCGTCGGGACAACCGCTGTCACTCGGCGGGCGCCGGTTCGACAAGGGTATCGGCGTGCACAGCCGGTGCGAGCTCGCCTACGCCCTGGACGGCGCGTACGAATCGTTCGTCGCGACCATCGGCATCGACGACGCCGTCCGGCCGCGCGGCAGCGTCGTGTTTCGTGTGATCGGCGACGACAATGTGCTGCTGGACAGCGGCCCCGTCACGGGCAACGATAAACCCCGGCCGATCGCGGTCGATGTGGCGGGTGTCACACGCCTGACGCTGCTCGTCGACTTCGGCGCCGGGCTAGACTTGGCCGATCACGCCGACTGGGCCGACGCACGACTGCTGAAACCGCCGCGCGCGATAGACCGCGGCATAAGATGACGGGCCATGCGTGGGCATCCGCGTCGGCGATCGGCTGGTCGCGTTCGACGCACACGCGATCACGTCCCCCAACGACTTCGCGAGCCTGCTCGGCGCGTATTCCGCCGACCGGCGCGGCGGCGGATCGGGCGTCATCGTCGCACGCGGCGGCGTCGAACGGCGCGTCGTCACCAAGCTCGAACCGCTCCCGCTCACACCGAACGCGCCACGATCAAAGCGAACTCACGTTCGACGTATTCCTGTCCGACATCGATACATTGCCGAATGATCGGCCGGATACAGTCCCGCATACGGCAATAGGGAGATACTTCCCGCTTTTGTTCGGATCGGGCCCACCGTCTCGTTCGGGACACCGCCGCGCGCATGGGAGATCACGCCGTGAAGTTGCGACGCTCTTTGATGATGGCCGTTCCGGTACTCGTCCTTGGCACGGTCTGGTATGTTGCCGACCCGCGCTTGGGAACCGCAAGTCATCCCGCCGCCGAGCGGCTTGCGGCCAAGTTCGCTCATACAGAGGGCATATTCCTGGTGTAGGAGGCGG
>JBHHVO010000003.1:0-27605 GCA_046754365.1 Phycisphaerae bacterium
GTCGATAGAATGCCACCGGCGCCCGGGCTTGTGGATCGCGAGGCCGTGAACGAGCGCTCCGTTGGCGTCTCGGACGTAGTTTCGTGATGGCGGCATGACCCATTACTCCGGCAAGAACCTCGCCGGCCGCATGTCACCGGAGCGCATGCCACAAGCCGGCGAATGGGTCAACGTTCAGGTCCAACACACTTGGAGGAGTGGCCGAGTGGCTGAAGGCGACGGTCTTGAAAACCGTTAGGCTCGAAAGGGTCTCGGGGGTTCGAATCCCTCCTCCTCCGTGGCTTGCGTGCGCGATCGCGGCGGTGCCATCGCCGGTCACCGCAGCGGGGGGCGTGGACACACGGTGTGTCGGTGGATTCGCGGGATGGGGGCGATGGTGCACCACGTGTCGAGTGCGTGTTTGACCGGGTGTGGGGGATCGGGCGGTAGGGTTGTGGTTTCCGCACAAGGGTCATGCCATGCGTGATGCGCTGTTGGATGCGGCCGGTCGGCGCGTCGTGGTTGGCGACGGCGCGATGGGGACGCAACTCATCGACGCCGGTCTCGCGGTGGGCGCGTCGGCGGACGAATGGAACCTGACACACCCGGATCGGGTACGGGCGATTCAAACCGCGTATGTGGACGCGGGCGCCGAGATCCTGTTGACCAACACATTCGGCGCGAACCCGCTGGCGCTGGGTCGGCACGGCCTGAGCGACCAGGCGTACGCGATCAACCTCGCGGCCGCGCGCATGGCCCGGGACTGTGCCGGTCCGGCGGCGTATGTGCTCGGTGACATCGGTCCGTTCGGTGGGTTTTTGGAACCGCTGGGCAATACGACGCCGCGCGCTCTCGAGGATGCGATTGTCGTACAAGCGACGGGTCTGCTGGACGGGGGCGCGGACGGCATCATCGTGGAAACGATGACGTCGCTGGAGGAGCTCGCGGTGGTGTGCCGCGCGGTTCGTCGGTGCCGTCCGCACACGACGCTTGTCGGTTCCGTGGCGTTCGATCGCGTGGCGGACGGCGGCTTTCGGACGATGACCGGCGCGACGGTGGAGGACACGGTCGAATGTATGGCGGCGGCGGAGATCGATGTCGCGGGTTGCAACTGTGGTACGGGGATCCACGTCGGCGATTACGTGCAGCTTGTGGCCGAGTTCCGGCGGTTGACGGATCGGCCGATCATGGTGCAACCCAACGCCGGGCAGCCCCGGTTGGACCGTGGGCGGATCACGTACGACGAAACGGCGGAGACGATGGCGGCGGCGGTGCCCGCGCTCATCGACGCCGGCGCGTCGATCGTCGGTGGCTGCTGTGGTACCACCCCCGAGCACATCCGGCTGTTCCGCCGGCAGGTGGATCGGCTGACGCCGCGTGCCGCGCGGTGACGCGCTCGTTTGCTTCCGTGGCGAGTTTCTGTTCTCCCGATACACGCACATGGTGACCGTATCCCTACCGATCGCGGAGCAGCGACCCGACGCCGGTCCGGCGGCGGCGGATCGGGCAAGGACGTGGCCCGCCGGTCGACGGAACCCATTGCGCGATCTGATCGCGTCGGGGAAGATGCCGATCGTTCTGGAGCTTCACCTCACGTCGGGAGATTGGACGGGCTACCGGCGTCTGCGGCAACGACACATCGCGGCGGGGTATGAGCTGCCGGAGGTGGCGTTGCTCGGTCAGTACCTTCGGCAACTCGACATCACGAGCGCGGGGCTCACGGACGAGGAGGGGAAGCTGGCGGACAAGCTCCAGGCGTACGCGGGCTTCGTCGGGTCGGGTCAGGTCGACATGATCGCGATGGACGACGGCGTGCGCGGCCGGGACACGCTCGACAATGCGATCGCGGCGGAGCTTCTGTGCGGGCTGGGGGTGGACCCGGGGCGGCTGCTGGCGAACGTCGTGGCGCGGAATCGCACGGCGGATCAGATTCGCCGCCGCCTGCAACATTTTGCCGGGCTGGGTCTTCGGAACGCACTGCTGCTTACGGGTGACCTGCCGGTGGATCCGGGTGTGTCGGCGCGGTTCCCGCTTGATTCGATCGGGATGTGCGCGGTGGCGCGCGAGATGATCATCGACGGGGGGCTGCCGGACGATTTCTGGATCTGTGCGGCGGGCCACCCGAACGCGGACGCCGACCCGGACGGTCTGCGGACGCTGCACAAGGCGCTCGCCGGCGCGAAGGTGATCATCACGCAGGCGATCTACTCGACCGACGCGTTCATCGCGTGGATGGATGCGCTCAAGCGGCAAGGGGCGCTGGACATGGTGCACGTGCTTGCGGAGGTGATCCCGATCACGTCGGCCGCGCAGCTTCGCGGCGTGGCCCGCGTGCCGGGCATCCGCGTGCCGGACGAGCTCACGCAATCGCTCGCGGAACACGCGGAGCGGATCGCATCGACCGCCCGCGCGGGCGAGCACGACGCGGACTGGCAAGCGCGGCAGCTGAAACGACAGGGCGTGCAGGTCACGCGCACGCTGCTGCACCGCATCCGGCGCGTGCCCGGCGTGAGCGGATTCTACCTCGGGTGCGTAAGCGACTTTTCAGCGCATCGCGAGCTCCTGCGGGAGGCGCCACTGTTACCGGACGCCGGCGACGGCCCGCAGAAGGTCGTGCAGCTCTCCGGCGCCGATCGGCAGCTCGCGCTGGCCCAGTTGCCTGCGGTCACGGCATGCGTCGATCGTTGGCATCGCCGCGCGCGCCGGCGCGCCGGGCATCCGGTGTGGCGGGCGATGCGGCGCGTCGTGCGGTCCCGCTCGGTGGACCGTTGGCTCAAGCTGATGGAGTGGCCGAAGGTGCCGCTCTTCGGTTGCCACCATTGCGACCGATGCGATCTGAGCCCGGATGCGCTGGTTTGCCCGCGCGGGTGTGCCAAGCAGATGTCACACGGTCCGTGTGGGGCGCCGCGCCTGGTGAACGGGCGCATGGTGTGCGAAGACACGACGCGCTCGTGCACGTGGGCGGCGATCCGGCGGCGCCGAGACCTGTTCGGCGTCCCGATCGCAACGCGGCTGGAGGTCCGCCCGGCGCCGGCGGCCGGGTTTTTCCGAGGTGAACGGTTCAGCGCCGTGGCACGCGTCCTGGACGGGACGGCGACGGGCCCAGACTGGAGCCTCGCGTGGAAGGCGCCGGTGGCGTGGCTGCCGCGGCTTGTGGGCGGCGCATGGCGGTTTCGCACGGCGGGCTCGCCGCGTGATCTCGCGACGCTGGTGGCGAGCATGGCCCATCAGGCCCGGGCGATGCTGGACAAGCGGCCGGACATGGACCGCGAGGAGCTTCTGGCGAAGGTCTTGGCGCTCGTGGGCACGCCAGCCGCCCATACGCTCATCGAGGCACGTCTGACCGAGCTACACATCCCGGCCGGCGGGACGCTCGCCGAGCTCTCGATTCGGGGGCGATTTCTCCTGGCGGAGGCCCTGCCGCGGCTGCGGGCGCGCCGGGCCCAACGGCGCGCCGGTGCGCCGCCCGGTCCCCTAGAGCGCTACGAGGCGTTGCTGGCGGTGGTGCCGGAGGGGCAACCGCTCCGGCGTGCGATGCGGCGGGAGCTGGCGAGCGGGATGGTGCGGCACATCGCGTCACTCGGCGTACGTGTCACGTACCGGGAGTCGGTGCTCGGCGCCAAGCAAGTGGATGACTTCTTGACGGCGCTCACGGTGCTCAAGGATGAGCTGCAGATGGTTCGGCAGCGCCTCCCGTGCCCGCGCGGCGGCCTGTCGGCGCGGTTTGATCGGGTGCACTACCGGCGGCATTTTCGCGCGCCGATCGCGATTCGGCGCTTCCACGACGCCGGTGGCGCGGCATCGGACCGGGTCGAGTTGTTGATCGATCTGAAGCAGTTTCAAGCCGGTCCGATCTTCCGCGAACGGCTTCGCGCGTCGCTGGAGCGCTTGATCGCCGGCGGCCACGAGAGCGACGGCGCGATCGTGCTCGAGCCGTTTGCGGGCGAATCCAAAAGCCTTTGCTGGTCGTTCAACCACGCGTTCTGGAATCGCCTTCGGGACTTCGAAAACGCGATGGGCATCAACTATGACGAATCCATCGGCGGGTCGTCCGACCGCAACGAGGCGTATGTGCGCTCGACGGCCCGCGCGTGCTTCGACCGCATCCACGATCACGACCTGGGCGGCGAGCGTGTCTATGCGCTCGAGATCGGCGTGGCGTCGACGCGCCGCGCGCGCGCGTTCATGGATGAGCTGCGTCGCATGTGTGAACTCACGGCGTCTGACGTGTACGACCGGATCACGTACGTGATCGCGGACTACTCCGACGCGATCCTGTCGGCCGGCACGCGGGAACTCGCCGCGGATCATCCGAACGTTGCGGCGGTCCGGATCGACGCCGCCGACCCGCTCCGCGCCCTGGAACCCTACCGCGGGCGGGTGATCCACGCCCACCTGTGCAACGTGTACGACAACCTTCCGACCGATAAGGTTGCATGGATCGACGGCGCGCTCCACCGGATCGAGGCGCGCATGTACCTGCCGCGGGCGACGTTGCACGAACTGCTCGACAAGCATGGTCTCGCGCGAGACGACCGGGCGGGCGTCGAGGCGCGGCTGGGGGCGCTCCACGGTGACCCCGACGGCGTGGCCGCGCTGCTGGACTACTGCGCCGACCGACTCGACGCCCGCGGCCTGGACCGCATGGCGTACGTTGCGTTCTGGATGGACCTGTTCGCGGCGTTTCGACTGGAAGAGCGCTATGTCGCCGTGCGCGACGACGGTGGTGACCTGCGCGACGTTCTGCCCGATGTGGATCGACCGGCGGACGTCCTGACGCGACTCCTGTCGGGTGACCGCGACATCCGCGCACACGTTAGTCAGGACGCGCTGGCCGGGTTCGCACAGCTTCTCAAGGTGCTGCATCCGCGGGGTACGCTCGAAGTCGTGGACCTGTTCGTCCAACGCATCGAGCAGTACACGGAGGCGTTTAAGGGCCCGGCCAAGTATGACGGCAGCACGGTGAATTGGATCAACGGTCCGCTCATGCGGTGCGTCGCGGAGCAGGCCGGGTACGACGTGAGATTCAGCTCGTTCAAGCCGTTCGATCCCCGATCGGCGTCGGTGATTCTGCTGGCGTCGCCGCGCGTGGGCAAGTCCGCGTCGTAACGCCTACGCCAACCGACGTGTCACCGAACCGCGACCGTAGCGGAGCCGCGCTCGGCGCAGCGACACGCACGCGGCGTAGCCGACGGCATCCGCGGTAGCGATCGGCATCCGCCGGCCCGGCCGACCGCAAGTCCGGTAACCGCCGTGATCGGACGGCGTTTGGCGCAACGCCGCCACCGGAAGGGTGTCGGGGAACCGCGGTGCAACGACGGTTCCGGCGGTCACTGGTTGGGGCACCGGAACGGGCGCCACCATGGACTGCACAACCGCATCGGCGCCCCGAGCGCGAGGGTGCTCTGGTGCGACGCACGCATCGGCGATACCCCGCTTGCGCTTGGGGCTCTGATCAGCCCCGCAGGAGGTGTCACGCACGCCGCTACGCGTTCGCGCGTGCAGCGTCGTAGGGTTCCGTCGGGCGGATGCCCCATTCAGCGAGCATGCGGCCGAGCAGTTCCATCGGCAGCCCCACGACATTCGTGAAGCTGCCGTCGATGCGTGCGACGAACGCGTCGCCGTGGTCTTGGATGCCGTACGCCCCGGCCTTGCCCCGCCACGCGTCGGTATCCAGATAGATTTGGATTTGCGCGTCGGTCATCGGGTGCATCGTTACGGTCGTGGTATCGTGCTGGATGAGGCGGCGCCCCGTGGCCGCGTCCAGCAGCGCGACGCCGGTGACGACGTCGTGTGTAGTGCCCGCGAGCGTGTTCAAGATCGCGCGGGCGTCGTCGCGGTCGTGGGGCTTGCCGAGCACCGTCGCGCCGGCCGCGACGATCGTGTCGGCCCCGACAATCACGCCCGTATCGAGCGCGGCACCGACGCTGCGGGCCTTGAAGTACGCGAGCGCCTCGGCCTGGCCGGACGCAGGCACGTCCGGCATGCCGTGCGCCGGTTCACTGATCGGCGGCGGGACGACGTCAAACCGATAGCCGTGCGTGCGCATGAGCCGCGCCCGGCGCGGACTTTCCGATGCGAGAATGATACGCCGGGCGGCGTGGTGTGCGTCGGACATACGTTACATGACCCGTGAATCGGACCGCCGCCGGGCGGGCGCCGTGCGTCGCCGAGCGCCGACGGTACCAACCGGATGACACCGCTGCGCCGCGACGCGCGCGGTATCGTGCCGGAGACCAAGCGCCCGGCCATCGACGATCACGGCGCATCGCATCGCGAACCGTCACAGCCCCCTGATACCGCTCGGCCCCCTACGACGGCCATGATACCACATCGCGACCCGCGCGACCATCACCGCTACTGAACGGGACCCCCTGAAGGGTGCATCACAAGCACCGCGCGTGAGCCGGAAGACCCCGTCAGACGCCGCGTATGCGGACTCGTGCCGCATCCACCCCGCACGCGATGCCTGCCCCGAGCCAGCCATGCCCACCCCACGCGCTACGCGTTCGGCAACCCGCTACGCCCGCCGAAGCTCAATCGTGAGTTTGCGGCCGGCGATCTTGGCTTCGGCCGACGCGGCACCACCGCCCAGCGCGTCGGCGGCGATCGACACGGCGAGCGTCTCGGTCTTGATCATGTCGCCGCATGTCGCGATCGCTTCCCGCACGTCGTGGGCGTCGGCCACCAGGGCGAGCGCGATGCGGTCGGCGATGTCGAGGCCGGCATCCTTGCGGAGGTTCTGGACGTTGCGGATGATGTCGCGGGCCATCCCCTCGTTCTTGAGTTCGGGGGTGAGTCGCTTGTCGAGCATGACAACGGTCTTGCCGTCGTCGGCGCCGGCCCAGTCATCGCCGTACGACTTCGTGATCGACACGTCGGCTGCCTCGAGCGCCAACCGCGTGCCGTCCACGTCGAGCGCGACTGTCTCACCACGGGCGAGCGCCTCGGCCATCGGGCCGACGTCCATGGTTTCGACCGCACGGCGTGCCGCCGCGGCGTGTCGCCCCGCCTTTTTCCCGAGCGTTTTCATTTGGGCCCGCGCGGTCATGGTGAAGCATCCCTCGCCGGTGTCGCGCAGTGACACCTTCTTGACGTTGAGCTCTTCGAGGAAGTGATCGTGGAACAGATCCACGGCGTTGCGCTCGGTGTCATCGCCCGGCACGATGACGAGTTCCGCCAGCGGCTGCCGGACCTTGAGACCCGCCGTCTTCCGCACCGACCGCGCCAGCGACACCAATCGAATCGACGCGGCCACATGCGCCGACAGGTCTTGATCGATCAGATCGGCATCGGCCTCGGGAAACGGAACGTGATGGACGCTCTCGCGGGCGTCGTCACGCTGCCGGGCGACGAGGTTCGCGTAGATCGTCTCCGACATGAACGGCACGATCGGCGCGATAAGCCGGTTGAACGTCACGAGCACGTCATACAACGTGGCATACGCCGCGCGCTTGTCGGGGGGCCAACCTTCCCCGTAAAAGCGGCGCCGCGAGCGCCGAACATACCACGTGCTCAAGTCGTTGATGAATCGTTTCGCCTCGGCGCAGAACCGCGCAACGTCGAAGCCGCGGTACGCGTCGTGCGCGACGCCGATAAGCCGGTGCAGATCCGACAGAATCCACCGGTCCAGAAGCGACCGCTCGGCCGCCGCGGCCGTGTGCTCGCCGGGGACGAACCGATCCACCCGCGCCAGGTTGCAGAAGAACGAGTAGACGTTCCACCACGGCAGGATAACGGCGCGGCGGACCTCGTCGCTGTGCCGCGGGCCGAACAACACGTTCCGCTCGGGCGCCGCGCTCGCGTAGAGCCATCGCATGACATCGACGCCGATCTCCTCGGCCGCCTCGTCGAACCAGATCGCGTTGCCCTCGGACTTGTGCATGGGCTTGCCGTCGTCGTCCAAGACAAGCCCATGACCCTTGAGCACCTTGAACGGCGACGTGCCCTCCATCATGGTGCCGACCGTGAGCAGCGCGTAAAACCAGTTGCGAAACTGACCGGGCAACGCCTCGACCACGAAGTCAGCGGGGAACCATTGCTTCCAGTAGGCGCGATCGCTGAAGTATCCCATCGTGGAGAACGGCACGATGCTCGCGTCGAGCCACGGGTTGCCCACGTCCTTGATCCGCGAGACACCCGCGTCGCCGCATTGCGCACAGCGAATCCGGACCGCGTCCACCCAGGGGCGATGCGGTGAATGGCCGTCGAACGCCGCCCATCCCGACACCGCACGCGCCTCAAGCTCGTCGCGCCCGCCGATGACGTCGAAGTGCCCGCACGCGTGGCACGCCCAGATCGGCAGCGCCAAACCCCAGTAGCGCTTCTTCGAGATCATCCAGTCGCCCATATTCCGGAGCCAGTCCAGCTCGCGCTCCACGCCCCACTCCGGGATCCACCGGGCACGCCGGGCCGACGCCATGATCTCGTCACGCCAGTTCATATTGATGAACCACTCGTCCACGAGCCGGTACACGAGTTCATCCTTGCACCGCCAGCAGTGTGGATAGCGGTGGACATACTGTTCCTTCGCGAACAACAGCCCGCGCCGCTTCAGATCCGCCACCACGTCGTCGGCCACGTCGTCGAACCGCCGGCCCGAGAGAAAGCCGAACTCGGGCCGGAACCGGCCGTCCTCAAACAGCGGCGCGACCTGCGGCAGGCCGAGCGACCGACCGAGATGGTAGTCCTCGCTCCCGCACCCCGGCGCGATGTGCACGATGCCCGTGCCCTCCGACGTCGTGACCTCGTCCCACGCGACGACGCGATGGGCGGGGACGGCCTCGGCCGCGCCGTCGAGTCCGTCAAACGGACCGTCGTACGAAAGCCCTTCGAGCGACGCGCCGGCCACCTCCTCGACGACCTTGAACCCCCCGTGGTTCCGGAACATCGCCTGAATCGACATGAGGCCGGGCGCGGACGCGCTATCCCTCGCCTGGACCGGCTGCTTGCGGGCGAGCTCGAAGTTCTCCTTGCCGACGTAGTAGGTGTCGTCGCCCTGCCGGATCTTCAGATAGGTCATGTCCGGCTTGACCGCCGCCGCGACATTGGAACTCAGCGTCCACGGCGTCGTCGTCCACACGAGCAGGTGCTCACGGGTGCGCTGCCGGAGCGGGAACCGCACGAAGACGGACGTGTGGGCGACCTCGCGGTACCCCTCATTCATCTCCATCTGACTCAAGCCGGTGCCGCACCGCGGACACCACGGCATGACGTCGACGCCCTTGTACACGAGGCCCTTCTCGTGGCACTTCTTAAGAAACGCCCAGATGCCGTAGTTGTTCTCGTCCGACATCGTGTAGTACGAGTTGTCCCAGTCCATCCAGTACCCGAGTCGCTTGGACTGCTCGGTCTGGATCGCCGCGAACTTCCGCGCGCGGGCCTTGCACGCCTCCACGAATCTGTCGATGCCGAACGCCTCGATGTCCCGCTTGTTCGCGAAGTCGTGGGCCTTCTCGACCTCGACCTCGACCCAAAGTCCCTGGCAGTCGAAGCCGTTCTGATACCGCAGCTCGCGCCCGATCGACGCGTGGTAACGCTGATAGATGTCCTTGTAGGTCCGGCCCCACGCGTGGTGCACACCCATCGGGTTGTTCGCCGTGATCGGTCCGTCCAAGAACGACCACTTCGGCCCACCGGCGTTGAGCGCGCGAAGCTTGTCGAACGCCCCGGACCGCTCCCAGAACGCCAGCACGTCCCGCTCCTGCGCCGGGAAGTCCACCTTGGGATCAACCTTGTCAAACGCCATGCGAACCTCCGGGAACTTCCGCGCCGCCCGCCTCAGCCTCGCCGGCGCGTTGAGCAACTCCAAGCCCTGGGCGTGACGCCCGCAAACGCCCGGTGAAAACACGGGCTCAGGTGCGTGCGGCACGTCTCTCAACGGGCTGCCGGCCGCACCCGCCGGACCGGCGGTCATGCGTCGAGCACGCCGCCCCAGCGATACCGGCCCGACCGCACCGTGCCGTTCGGGTCGTGCGGCTCGCGTCGCGCCGGTCGCACTATAGCGTCGTGCGCCGACCGGCGCCAACATCCGGCGATTCCGCGCGCGTTCCAGCGTGCGTAACGTGCACGCGCGCGGGGTCCGTTGCGCGCCGCACGCGCGGTCTCGCCGACGTATCCACGGCCTCAACCCGCGCCGAACGCCCACGGCGTGTCCGGCTTGATTGGCACGATGGCACCCGATGCACTTCGGATGCCTTGGAAACGATGTTCTCGGTGTCGAACCGGCCGGCGTCCGTCCGTCGGATCGCGAGCCGGTGCCGTGACATTTCGATGAACGTTCGGAAGTGGTCAGGGCCGCGCCGCCGCGCACGCGGCGCCGCGCAGGCACGAAGGATGGTTACAAGACAGACACGTCCGTGGTCACGACATGCTCACCGCCCGGGACCAGCGACACCGCCCGCGCCCGGCGCGCCAAGCCACACCCGGCCCGACATGACAAGGTTTCGTGCGGTTACGCCTGGGAACGGCAGCGAAGTGGCCCGGTCAATCGCCCGCGCCGTTCGGCACCCAACCGCGGGCTGTGCGCATTCGTACCCGCACGTGGCACGCGAGGCACACCGCAGCGCGCCCGGCGTCGGACGTGCTTCACCGGCCGGCGCTACTGCGTCGGGAGTGTGGTCGTGCCGGTCGTGGTGTCGTCGCGGAGACTCACGAAGAACGCCGAGATCAGCGCCGTGCTCAGGCTCGTTGTCGTCGTCTCGAGCCCGGCGAGCAGCGTAGACCGGACCGCCGGATCGCACCCGCTAAGCTGGAACGCGCTACCGCCGATGATCGTCGCTACCACAAGACGCGCGACACGCGATGTACGGTTCTGCCTGTTCATGCTGTATGCTCCTACGCGGGGCCACACGGCACCCCGCCATACGACCCCCGCGTCCAACGGCTCAACGCCTGGTCAGTCTACCCGTCCGGCCGCGCCGGTTCAACTTATGGGACCGGCGACCGGCCCCTGCCGGGACGCTCGACGAATCCGCGTATGGGACCCGCGGGCAGTCCTTCGTATACCTTCTACCGATCGACGGGAACGGCGCCGCGGTTTAGCACTTCCGATATATTCTGGATCGTACCCTGTCGGGCGGCAAGTCCCCGACCGGCGGTCACGAAACCGGCTCCGCCGCCCGGCGCATCACCCTTTCGACGCCGTCAACACCGCGTCAGACGCGATCCGAACCCGGCGCAGCTTCCGAAGGATCAACGGCGGCCGCTACGGCAGACTCGACGCCGTCGCCGGTGCCGCGACGCGGCGGCGGAGGCGGTCGAGCGAGAAGAATCGGCCGGGGCACGCCGTCTTGTGGGTTACCGCCCGATGCGTCGTGATGGCCTGAAGTGGGATGCGGCACGCACCACGGAGGAACCGAACGAGGCGTTCGAGCGACGCGAGCTGCGCCGGCGTCGGCGTCTGTCGCGTGAAATCACCGACCAGGCAGATGCCGATCCCGTGATCGTTGTAGTAGTTGCCGGCGGTCTTGCAATGGGCCCCGCGTTTCTGCTTGCGCCACCGCGAGCCGACTTCGATGAAACCGTCGGACGTGCCATGCCCGTTGCCAATGACGAAATGATACCCGAGCTCGTCCCATCCCTTCTGCCGGTGGTACTTGTCGAACACGCCCGCGCCGCCCGACGACGTAGCGCTATGGTGAACGACAATCGCCCGCCACCGGTCGCTGATCCGCCCGCCGGGCGGATACCAGCTCGTCACGCTCGCCGCCCGGGACGGGCGTGCGCCGGCGAGCAGACGCCCGCCTGCGCGCGCGGTCTGCGTCCGGCGGCTCACCTCGGGATAGCTGCGGTTTGAACCGGCGACCACCGGCGGAGCGCCGCGCGGGCGCGCCGGCACGCGATCGACGGACGCAATCGTACAACCCGACCCGACGACAAGGGTCATCCACACCACGGCGGCCACGATACGCATGCGGCGGTCTCCTCAAGCAACCCGGACACGGCGGAATCCGACCAATGCCAGACCTCTCATGCGGTTTATCGGTCGGTGCGCGCCGGTCCGTCTAGGAAAACGCGCGGCTGCATGCATGATCACGTTGCACCGGACATGAAACGGATGGCAGGGCGAGCCGCGCGGCCAGATGGAACCGGCGTACGAAACCGGATCGGCCCGCGCGCATCCCGTCGGCCGCCGTACGCCCGCGCAAGCCCCGTGTGCCGGTGGTTGTGCCCGGGCGCGCGGCACCCGGCGACCCGAACCCGACGGGTTTATCGGCCCGTACTCTGCTTTTCCGACGCCTCGAGGTAGAGGATCCGCCCGCAGACGTTGCAGTACCGGATGTCGTCGCGGGACCGCAACGCATTGATCGCCTCGAGCGTGACCTTCATGTTGCAGCCGCCGCACGCATACTCCTCGCGCTTCGGATGTGTTCTGACGATCGGGACGAGTGCGGCGCCGCCGTGCCGCTCCGCGACGCGCCGAAACGCGGCCACCGCCGACGCCGGGAGGTCCTTGGCGCATTCGTCTCGTTCCATCTGCAGGCGCGCGCAGTCCGGCTTGTGTTTGAGCTCGTACTCGCGCAGCGCACCCTCTGCGTCGGCGACCCGCGCCGCGTGCTCCGCCCGCTCGTTTATCGTGTTGTCGCGTGCATCGATGAGCCGCTGGACCTCCTCCATGAGTTCCAGGATCTCGCGCTCGATCTTGGCGTTGTCCGCTTTTTCGGTGTTGATCGCCGCGAGAACCGCGGCGTATTCCTTGTTCGTCTTGGCCTTGCTGAGCGCGTCGCGGTGTTTGCTGATGGTCTCGTCACGGGCGGCAACGTCAAGTGTCAATGCGTCAATGCGCCGTTGGCGCTCGCGGACCTGCGCCTCCGCGGAATCCACCTTTTCGTCAACAAGTTTCACGCGCCGCTTGTGGATGCTCACGCGACGCGCCCGCCCCGCTTCACCATCCCTGATCTTCGCGACTTGGAGCTCTATAGCCTGAAGGCGATGCAGTGCATCGAGAAGTTCACCCATACGCTTTTCCAAAACGCCCTGGCACCACGATGCCCGTCCGGTTCAGAATCGGAGACGACACAACCTCCGATTATCGCCCACGGGCCCCACGAACGCAAGGGACATTATGCGGGCCCCAATGCGGGCCCCAAGAGCGTGATAAGAGGGGAGGGCGAGGCTCCCGCCGAGCCGCGCGCATGTCGCGACCCGGGCTCGGCAGGCACTTCGCCCTCCGCGTTGAGGTTCGTGCGCCGCCTTGCATATACACTCAGTCCGCGAAAACCTGCCCTGACCCCAAGTTGCATGGCGCCGCACCGCTGCAGATGCGTGAACCGACGTTCCGAATGCGCCCCCCCCAAGGCCCATCGTGCCGCATGCCACTCGCCGTGACCGACGAGCGGCGTCTTGCCGGCGGGGCGATCGCCCGTACATTGGCGTCGGCAAGGGGGTCGACATCGACAGCTACGCGAAGGACATCCTGGCAACCGTCGTGGCCGGACGCGATTTGACACGCGCCGAGGCGCGACGGACGTTCGAGCGCATCCTTTCCGGCGCGTGGCGGGCGGATGTGATCGGCGCGTTGTTGTCGGCGCTGGCGACGAAGGGCGAGTGCGTGGAGGAGGTCGTCGGTGCGGCGGAGGCGATGCGTGCGAACGCGACCAGGATCCGATGCGACACCGACGCTATCGACACGTGCGGCACCGGCGGCGACGGCATCAGCACGTTCAACGTCTCCACGACGGCGGCGATTATCGCCGCCGCCGCCGGCGCCACCGTCGCGAAGCACGGGAACCGATCCGCGACGCGGGCAAGCGGCAGCACCGAGGTGCTGGCCCGCCTCGGCATCGACACGGACGCACCGCCTGAGACCGTCGCGCGGTGCCTGGCGACCGCGCGGATCGGATACCTCAACGCGCAGCGCCTGCACCCGGCCATGCGGCACGCCGCGCCGGTCCGCGTGGCCCTGCGGACGCGGACGATCTTCAACGTGCTCGGTCCGTTGACGAATCCGGCCGGGGCGCGCCGGCAGGTCGTCGGCGTGCCGCGTGAACCGCTGATGGAGATCGTCGCGTCGGCGCTCGTCGAGCTTGGCGTGATCCACGCGTGGGTCGTACACGGCGGCGACGGCTTGTGCGACCTGACCGTGACGGCGGAGACTACCGTGGTGGAGATTCGCGGCGATCGCGTTGCCCGTTTCGTCGTGACGCCGGAGTCCGTCGGCCTGTCGCGCGGCCGGCTGGCGGATCTCTTGATCGATTCCCCGGAACGAAGCGCGGCCATGGTCCTGCGGGTGCTTGGCGGCGACGCCGGTGCGCCTCGGGACCACGCGCTACTCAATGCCGGTGCGGCGCTCGTCGTGGCGGGCATTGCGGACGACCTTGGCGACGGGGTACGCCGTGCGGCCGAGGCGATCGACTCCGGCGCGGCCGTTGCGACGTTGCAACAGTGGCGTCGCATCGGCGGCGGTGCGTCGTCGGCGACGCCCGACCGGGATCATCCGGCGTGATCCGGTATGCGTGTGACGGATGCGGCACGTCGCTCAGCGCCAACGACGCGCAGCGGTACATCGTCAAACTCGAGATCTACGCCGCCGCCGGCCCCGTGAGCGTAACCGACGACGCCGACGTGGGCGCCATACTCAAAGCGCTCGCTACCGCCGACCCCAACGACATCGAGGACCAGACGTACCGGCGTCTGTGCTTCGACCTGTGCGATACGTGCCGTCGTGTTCTGCTCAAGCACCCACTCGGCGCGCTCCGGTGAGCATGCCGCATGCGTGGTCAACCCTGCGCGTCAGGTCGTCGCGATCCGTCCGGCGCGTTGCGACACGGCACGGACGATGCATGCGATCGGCAGGGCCGCCATGCGCGCGACACCACGGCAGAGTCGCCAAGCGCGCGCGCAATGCGTCCAGCCGGGATGGCGGAATCGGTACACCTCAGCAAGGTGGCGACGACCCGGCAAGAGCATGGCCGCGAGGTAGCCGCATCGGAATCGAACCCCCGGCGTGCACAACAGATTCACCGCGACGTGCGCCGTCGGCGACGCGATGTCGCGTGGGGCCTGCGCGAGCGCGAGACGATCACGCCACGTGACGCGGTGCGACGCCAGCTCGTCGATGATCCCGGGCGGCACGACGCGCCCGAGCACCGCGGTGGCGCGCCGCAGCGCCACCGCGACCGGCAGCGAGACGCGCCAATCGCGCGCGAGGTCCGCGACGACGTGCCAGTCGATCGCATCCCGGTACGCGTCGGCGTAGCGGTTCACGTCGTACAGCCACAGCAGCCGCGCGCAGCCGTGAAACGCGGCGTGCGCGGCCAGGTGGATCATCATCGCCTCGGGGCCCGGGACCCACGCGCGCGACGCGCCAACCGCCACCGGCGTCGCACCATGCCAGAGGCCGTCGTCCGGCATGGTTCGGGCCATGCGCAGCGGTCGAAACGCACGGGCGTGCAGATCGACGCGAACCGGACGCGGCGACGGCGTGACGTAGTCGATCTCGTAGTGGTATCGCGGAAAAAAGTCCGTACGCACGAGATCGCGCGCTCGGCGACACCCGAAGTCGTCCAGCGCCCGCACCGCCGCCGACACGGACTCCGGGCGTATCAAGACATCGACGTCCGTCATCGGACGCGCGTCGGGCCGGTCGTAGATCGTCAGGTGTAGCGCGGCGCCCTTGAGCAGCATGACCGGGACGCCGCACCGGTCGAGCCAACCGACGACGCGCTCGAGTTCGGCCATCGCATGCACGATGTCGACCGCGCACGCCGTCCCCGACGCGCGAAGCGCCGCGACCGCCGCCAACGGTGCGTCGAGGCCGGACGCGCTCAGACGCTCGAGCAGAAGGCCGCTCACACCGGCCGCACGCGCCGCATCCACGACGCGCTCCCATGCGGCCGCGCTCGCCGGCCAAGCGGCCCGGCCGATGTGGTCGAAACGCAACAATCGCGCGACAGCGCTCGTGGTGTCCATGTCCGCACAGACGCGCCGCTGGTCGGCCCAACCGCGCTTACCGGCTGCACGTGTTCACAAGCTGCCGGTGCGCACTCCCTCGGGGCGGTCCATCGTCCCGGGTTCTCGGGCCCGCGGGTTCTCAGATCAAGCCGGGCACACCGCCACGCGTCATGCGAAGCGTCTCGGTGAACAGCGCAACGGGTGTCCGATCTCTTAAACGGGTGTCCGATCTCTTGAACGGGTGTCGTATCTCTTTGGTGCGTATCTAGAAAGGGAGGGCGAGGCTCCCGCCGAGCCGCCTGCGGTGTCGCGACCGCGGCTCAGCACGAGCTTCGCCCTCCCAGAGCAGGTCCGTACACGGGGTTTCATACACGCGCTTGGCGGTGCAGGACGCGAATCCGGCCTGGTAGTCAGGTCCGCCGCGGCTGACGCGATGGGCAACCCAACGCGCAGGCTTGCGCGTGTCGCAACGCTGCTACCCGGCCTCTGCGACCGACCATGTGGTTGGTGACGCGGGACACGCCTGCAGCGCGTTGAGCTCGTCCAGCGCCTCGATCGCATCCCGATGCGCCGCCGCTTCTTGCTCCCAGCATTCCATCTCGGCTCGAATCGCGGCGAGCTCATCCGCGAGATCGACGAAATCCGCGTCGCTGCCGGTACCGTCCGAATCCGACGCCGACCACGACGGCACCCGCCGACCTGAATCCGCAACGATCCGGGACGCGAGTGTCGCCGACCGCCCCTCGTTGAGCCCGGCCACGAGTGACTCGATTCGCGGCGGTTGCGCGACGCTCGACACCGGTCCCATGGGCGACGCCCCCGCGCCGCCGCCACCGGACGTGTTGATCTTCGTGCGGCTCAACGGACTCCCGATGCACTTGAACGTCACCGTGACGTCCGGGTCCGCGGGGGCGACGAACGCCGCGGTCCCGTCCCCATTGTCGAACAGATCGACGTGCGGCCCCCCGGTCTGAACCCACGTCAGCCGTGCGGGCCCACCGCTGGTCTGCGCGCACCGGAGCGTCACCCAGCTCGAAACCGCGACTGTCTGATCGTCGCCGGCATCCACCGTCAGCGGACCGAACGCGTTCGCGCCGATCACCGTCGACCCGAGCTGCATCCGCCCGCCGGGCACACCTTGCGACCGGCTCACCGTGTTGAGCTTGGTCTGCGTCCCGTCCGTCCCCTTGCACTCGAAGAGCAGCATGACGCCCGCCTCTTCGGGAACGATGAACGTGGCCGTGCCGTCACCGTGATCCACCAGATCCACACGCGGGCCCTCCGTCTGCACCCACGTCAGATTCGCCTCGCTATGGCCCTCCGCCGGCATGCACTTGAGCGTCACCGTGCTCGCCACCGGTACCCCGCCTTGGGCACCGGCCGGCACGGTCATCGGCCGCGGTTCAGATCGCACCTGGGGCGCCGGTGACGACGCGTCGTCCACGACGGTGGACGCAAGCTGATCATCATCGGCGGGGCTGAACTGTGGCGGCTCGAACGCGTCCGGCACATCGACAAAGCGATTGTCATCCACCGGCTCTTCGACAGCCGGACTGAAGTCCACCGGCGCGTCATCCATGGAACTGAAATCCTCCGGCTCGTCGTCGGCCGGGTTGTATTCCGTCGCGATATCCTCGAGCGGCGTCGCATCCGCCACGACCGGCTCAGGCGCCGTCGGATGCACCGGCACGCTCGCCGGCGTACCCGCGATACCGGACGTGTCCTCCGTCGGCCAGGCATCCGCCGCGGGGCTGCTCGGCACCTCGGGCGGCGGCTCGTGTTTTATCGCGATGGTCTCGATGCTCGTCTCGGCCCCGCGGCTTCCGATGCACCGGAACGTGATCGTAACACCGGGGTCGGCCGGCGCCTGGAAACTCGCGGTGCCGTCACCGTGGTCGATCAGCGTCACCTTCGGTCCGCCCGTCTGCACCCACGTGAGTTGCGCACGCGCGCCGCCGTCGGTCTGCACGCAGCGCAGCGTCACCCAGCTCGATGTAAACACCGCCTGATCGCTACCGGCGTCCACGCCGACACCGCCGTGCTCCACCCGAACCTGCGCCGTCGGCCGCTGCGCATCACCTTCCTGGCCGACCACGGTCGCCGAAAGCTGCGGCACTTCGACATAAACGTCGTCCGCCACGACGTCGTCGGGCGGCCTCACGAAACCGCCGCTGTCCGGCTCGGACGCCGGCATCCCCCGCGTGTCCGACGCGCTCGGCTCATCCGTCATGACCACCGCCGGCGGCTGCGACCACCATGGCTGCTCCGACTCACCGGGTGTGGCACCGTGGTCACCCATCCCCAACGTTTCGATCGTCGTCTCCGTGAACCGACTCCCCGTGCACTTGAACGTCACGACGACGTTCGGGTCTCTCGGCGCGATGAACGTCGCCGTGCCGTCGCCGTGATCCACGAGATTCACCGGCGGACCGCCCACCTGGACCCAAGTCAACTGAGCCTTCTCATCACCGCCCGTCTGCACACACTTCAACCGAACCAGGCTCGACACCCGGACGGTCTGATCGTCACCCGCATCCACCGTGATGCCACCCGGCACACTCGGAGCGTGTCCGAACGTATCACCCGACCTGGCCGCGTTGTCGAGCACGGTGGCGGCCATCTGACCATGATCGCCCGCGCCGTCATCCGCCGCGTTCGCGTCCTGCATGTCATCGGGCTGCATCGCGTACGCCGGCATGTCGTCGCCGGACATGTCGTAGTCAGCCTCCGTGTCGTAGTCCGGCTCGTTCGCGCCGTCCGCATCGGCCATGTCACTGGTCGGCATGTCCCACGGCGTCTGCGCGTCGGGGTCATGGGCGAAGGGATCACGCTTGGCAATCCCGATCGTCTCAATCGACGTCTGACTGCCGATCGCGCCCGTGCACTTGAACGTCACGGTCACATTCGGGTCGGCCGGCGCGACAAACGTCGCAGTACCGTCACCGTGATCCACGAGGCTCACCTCCGGACCGCCCACCTGTTCCCATGTCAGTGTCGCCGTCTGGTCGCCACCGGTCTGGATGCAACGCAACGTCACGAGGCTCGACGCCCGCACCGTTTGATCACGCCCGGCATCGACGACAATCCCGTGCGCCCCGTCACCGGTACCATCGCGCGCACCGTCAGCCACAACCGTAGACGCCATACCGTGATCCCACGACGGCGGACCGTCTTCCTCGCGCGCCGCGCGCACGATCGCCGCCTCCAGATCCTCCGGCAGACCCGACGGACTCACCGACTGCGGCTCATTCGCCATGCCACCCTGCATGCCGGAGTGTGGGTTCATCGCATCGTCCTGCGCATCCGCGTCGGCCTCCGCCGGCCAGTGGGACCACGGCTCCGACGTGTCGGCATCGGCCATCGCGCCGTGGCGCGTCACGCGCGTGCCGTCCGGCCATACGCCCGTCCCGGACGGGAGATTCGTGTCCGCCCCGTCGTGGCGCGCCATCGGCGTACCGTCGGGCCATACGCCCGTGCCGGACGGGAGATTCATGTCCGCCGCGCGATCGTCGCCGGACCGCGTGGGCCCGCTGTCGAACGATCGATCCGCGTCGAAGGATCGGTGGGCGCTGAACGGTTCATTCGCGGCCACGCGTTGTCCGGTGTCGTTCGCGCCGACATCCGCGACGGCCGGCGCCGGAACCCCCTCGCCGTCGGGGCGGAGTTCCGGGTCGATCTTCGCGAGCTGTGTCGCGGCCGCGGTAAAGCCGGGATCGATGTCCAGCGCGTGCTGGAACGCCTCGGCGGCGTCCGCCATCCGCCCCTCGCCGGCGAGCATGAGACCGACGTTGTAGTACGCGTCGGTCTCGGGCAACACCTGGGCAAACGCATCAAACGCGTCGTCGAACCGCCCCTGCTTGCTCAGCGCAATCCCGAGGTTGACGTGCGCGCGGGCGAAGTCAGGCCGGAGCGCAATCGCCTCGCGAAACGCCTGCTCCGCCTCGAACCAGCGCTCCGCGAGCAAGAAGCAGAAGCCCAGGTTGTTCCGCACGATCGCGCTGTCGTGCTTGAGCTCCGCGGCGCGCTGGAGCGCCACGATCGCCTCATCATGCATGCCGACGCGGCAGAGCAGCAGCCCGAGCCGGTGATACGCATCGCCGAAGAAGTGATTCGTCAGCGTCGCGAGCTTGTATTGCTCGATCGCCTTGTGAATCGCCCCCTGCGCCTCGAAGAGCCGACCGGCCGCAAAGTGCGTCTCCGGCAGAATCTTCGGCGGTGGCTCGGGACGGGCGTTGACCATCGCCGCGTTGTCGATCGCTCCACGACGGTGCAGCGCCGCGCCGGTAACCGGAAGGTCCGACGTTGCACACGCGCCCACACACAACGTACTGACCAGCGTCAGTGTCCTGGCAACGTTCTTGTTTCGTAGCATCGTACGCCTCATTTTCTCGGTTGAGCCCCGCTTGCGCCCGCGTCTAGCCACCAGTCAAACCGCCAATGGCGGTCGCCAACTCCTCATCACCTGCCGCTGCACGCTCATCGCGCTTCTCAATCGCCTGTTTGGCCGGCATCCCGCGCCCCCCGGACATCATCGCACGCACCTCGATGCGATCCATGTCGCACCCCGCGCTCACCAGATACTCACGGGCGTGCTCGATGCGCTCCTCTATCATCGTCTCATCCGTCAGGCTGGTTTCGTAGCGCACCGTCCCCCCATACGTATTGAGCAACGGAACCATACGCTCGAGTCGCACCTCACCCATCCCGCTCAACTCGTCGGTATGAAGGATGAAATGCGTATCGGCCAGCGCCATGTCATCAAGCAGCGCGTTGTCCCCCATGTACGCGAAGCCCTTGTACAACGTAGCGCGCGCGCTATCCGTGTCGGGAATGGGATACGCCACCCCGATCTGCGACTCGTTGTTGCTACACGCCAGCGGCAGCGCGCACAGCGCCGGCACGACAAGCAGACGGCGGGTTTTGCTGAACATGCCCATCTCCAAAATGTCCCCATCCATAACCAGATACCGGCACAACCGGATAAACGAATTCGCGGACGTCGTCCCGCCTCGGACTTGACACCATCCGCGTGTTGACAACTGGGGTATCGAAAAAACTTCCCGGAAACATTCGCAATTTATCGGTCGGGTTCGACGGCGCCTGTGGGAACACGCCGGGAACCATCACCGCGTCCCATAACCGACCCCCTACCAGCCCTGGAACAACATCACGACACGCACCGGCACCGATCCGACAAAACACAAACACGCAAACCGCGCACGACATCCACGCACGCGAATCCCATCATGACAAACAGCACCAACCACACGCGACACCCGACACACCAAGAACCATTCCCGCATCGGCGCCGATCAGCGCACCGGCCGCCACGGGACGACACGGCCGCGCGCCGCCCACCACCCGTTCGCGGTACAAATCGCCCCTGCCAGTGTCATAAGCCGACCATCGCGGCGCGACAGATCGCGCGTCAGTGTTACGAATCCCCGTACCCGCGACCCGCGGTCCCCGTGCACGCCGATGTCATGCTTGGTACAGCCCCCCCGAAAATGTCCGCCGCCCCGGACCGTTGTACGATATCGCCGTGGACGCAACGCCCATCACGCGAACGCGGGCGATACCGCACACGTCCGGTCCGACGCACGCGCCCGACACACCACCCGCACCCCACGCACGACCACCCGCCCCTCGCTGTCGCGACCGGCCCCGACCGCCTACAATCGCCGCCGTGAAGCCAACGCCGACACGAGACCACATCGCGCGTGCCAGACGCCTGCACGACCGCGCGATCGTCATCGACACCCACTGCGACACCACCCTGCGGCTCGCAGACCCGACCTGGGACATCGCAACACGCCACGACGACGGACACCTCGACATTCCGCGGATGCGCGACGCGGGGATCAGTGCCGTCTGTTTCGCCGTCTGGGCCCCGAAGCCGGCGCGCCCGGGAGACGGCGTGCACGCGGCCAGGCAACAGCTTGACCGCATCGACGCGATGATCGCCCGCTACGGCCACGACCTCGCCGGGGCCCGGACCGCCGCAGACATTCGCGCCGCCGCGCACGCGGGCCGCATCGCCGTCCTCATCGCGATCGAAGGCGGGTACCTCATCGAAGATTCGCTCGACATCCTGCGTGAATATCGGGAGCGCGGCGCCGTCTACCTGACGCTGACACACGGCTTCCACACGAGCTGGGCCGATTCCTCCGGTGTCCACGAAACCCTGGCGCCGCGTCACGGCGGCCTGGCCCCGTTCGGGCGCGACGTCGTCCGTGAACTCAACCGGCTCGGCATGATGGTGGACGTATCGCACGTGAGCGACGCGACGTTCTCGGACGTCATCGAAGCATCCGCGGCGCCGGTCATCGCGTCTCACTCGTCGTGCCGCGCCGTATCACCCCACCGGCGGAACCTGACGGACGATATGATCCGCGCGATCGCGGCCACGGGCGGCGTCGTGCAAATCAACTTCGCCGCCGCGTTCATCGACCCCGATCACCCGCCGCTCCAGCCCGACGCGTCGGCTGTGCCGCCTGCCGCTGACCCCACCGGCGGGCCGGCCGATAAGCGCATTCCGACGCCACGCCCGACCCACGTAACGCCCCTGAGCATGCTGATAGACCACTTCGACCACGCGCTCGCGCTCGTCGGACCGCAACACGTCGGGATCGGGTCGGACTTCGACGGCGTCCCCGCGCTGCCGAACGGTATGGAACACTGCGGCCGGCTCACCAACCTCACCGCCGCCCTGCTCGCGCGGGGACACACCGAAGACGACCTCGCGCCCGTCCTCGGCGCCAACGTCCTGCGCGTGATGGAACGCTGCGCAGCCATCGCCGCACGCATGGATTGACCCTCACGCCATGCCCGACATCACCCACGGCATCGCGCCCCTCGAGTTATCGGCCCTCGTGCTCGCCGCACTCCTCACGATCGGCCTGCTCGCCGGCGTCACCGGTGGCCTCCTCGGCGTCGGCGGGAGCATCGTCATGATCCCCGCACTCACCGAAGTGCTCGGACCCAACCAGCACCTCTATCAGGCCGCCGCGATGATCGTGAACTTCTTCGTCGTCGTGCCGGCCGTTGTCCAGCACCGCCGCGCCGGCGCGATCGACCGCGTATCCGTCGCCCGGCTCATCCCGCCCGCCGCGATCGCGGTCGTCGTGGGCGTGCTGATCAGCGAGCTGGACGTCTTCGCGGGCGGCGGCGAGCGGCACCTACGTGGCTTATTCGGACTCTTTCTGCTCGGCGTGTGCGTGACCGACCTGTACCGGCTCGTTCGACCGCCGCCGGGGACGCCGGACCAGGCGTCCGCACGTCCGCGCGCCGGATGGCGCTTCGCGGCCGCTGTCGCGGTCCCGACCGGGCTCGTGGCCGGCATGCTCGGCGTCGGCGGCGGCGTACTCGCGGTGCCGCTGCAACGGCGATGGCTCGGCGTGCCGATCCGCCGCGCGATCGCGAACTCCGCCACGATCATCGTGGCGACAAGCGTGATCGGCGCCGGGCTCAAGAACTACGCGCTCATCACGACACACGGCTACCGCCTGCAGGCCGTCATCATCGCCGCGACGCTCGCCCCCACCGCGATCATCGGCAGCCTCGTCGGGAGCCGCTTGACGCACCGCCTCCCGATCCGGCACGTCAAGATCGCGTTTCTCGTGCTTCTCGCGGTCGCCGCGGTCCGCCTCACGTACCGCGCACGGATGTAGCCATCCGCACACGCGTGTCGCGCCGGACGTTTTTCTGTCGTTCTTGGACCGAAACCACCGATACCGTTTGGCGACCAACGGCGTGGCGTTGGCCACCGATCATGCCGGCGTCGCCGGGGTGGTCACCACGCGGGACGTCCCGGACCGGCCCGTGACGGCGCGGGGGCGGTTCGACCGCGCGTGTGGTCTCCGGGTAACCGAATGCGGTTCAACCCCGGCGCGCATGCGGCGCCTGAGCGACGACGACCTCGGCTGGAGCTCCGGATCATGACCCATCGCACCTGGCACAACACCGCATGCCGCCGCTTGTGCACACTCGCGGTCTCGGCGGTGTGCATCTACCAGGTCGGTTGTCTCCCCGACGGCCGCGAGTTCCGGGATGTGGCCGGGCCGAACGTCGAGTCCGGCGTCCGATCCGTCGTGACGGGGCTGCTCGACGGGCTCTTCGCGGTGATCGATCCCGACCCCGTCGGCACCGACGTGAGCGACCCTACGTCCCCATAGCGTTGGGACGGCCCTGCTTCCTCGGACGCGGCGCTCGCATGGCCGACCGCGCAGATCCATCGCACCGAAGGCCGCGTGGCGGATTCCGCCGAACACCCACATGCTCGACGTCAAACGCGATCTGGCGGGCGCCCCCGCTCATGCGGGATGCAGCGACCGCCGTGCCGTATGCGGGATGTAGCGTCCGCTCCGGGTGGCGGGCGTAGCGATGCGACGTCGTCTCGACGCGTCACGTCCGCACCCCGACCATTTCACAAACATTTCACACGGAGGGAGCGACCCATAAGTTCTCGCGGCGCCGGTGGTTGCGTTCGGACGGCCGGCAATGAGATACCGACTCATAGCCTGTGACGTACTGAGGGTTGTGTTCGAGCAGAAAGAATCCCCAAGATATGGTGCTTTTCCACTTGACGGACGCGGCTCTTGTGGTACGATAATACTATGCCTCGATCGTGCGGGCGGGCCGTCCGGCACGGGACAGGCGCCTGCGACGTTGCCGCGTCGCGGGGTCGGTATGTGCTTGGAGGGTCGGCGTTGCGCGGCGGCGGTTCGCACGGGCGGTCCTGCTGCGAATGGGACGTGGACGGCTGCACGGTTCGCGGGTTCGGTCCGCGTTGTTCGACCAAGCCCGAACGGGTTCGGCGTTTCTGAGACGACGGTAGATACGGGTAACACAAACCGGTGGAGGCGTACATGCCTGATATCGCGGTGTCGGGGTCAAGTGTCCGTACGTCCGATAGCCATTCGGGCTCGGCGGGCACGTTTTCGGACAATGCGATCCGCGTTCTTCGTGCGCGCTACCTCAAGAAGGATGAGCACGGGGAATGTATCGAGTCGACTAAGGACCTCTTCCGCCGGGTCGCGAAGGCGATCGCGGACGCGGAGTTGATCCACGACGCGGATCCCGACAACCGCAGCGAGTGGGAGGATCGTTTCTATGCGCTCATGGTGAGCCGCCGGTTCATGCCGAACAGCCCGACGCTCATGAACGCGGGGCGCGAGATGGGGATGCTCAGCGCGTGCTTCGTGCTGCCGGTCGGCGACAGCATCACCGAGATCTTCGATTCGATCCGCGACACGGCGCTCATCCAGAAGGCCGGCGGCGGTACCGGGTTCGCGTTCGATGAGCTGCGCCCGACCGGTGACTACATCAGCACGTCCGGCGGGACGACGAGCGGTCCGATATCGTTCTGGCGTGCGTTCAGTGAGGCGACCAACGCGATCCAGCAAGGCGCGTTTCGGCGCGGCGCGAACATGGGGATGATGTACGTCCACCACCCCGACATCCTCAAGTTCCTCCACGCGAAAGAGGACCTCACGCAGTTCACGAACTACAACATCTCGATCAAGATCACCGACGCGTGGATGGACGGGCTGCTCAGCGATCCCGATGCGCCGCACGTCGTGCGCAACCCGCGCACGGGGCGGACGTACCTGCTGCCGAAGGACTTGTCGATCTGGGGCTACGATCTGCGATCGCTCCCCGAGGTCGACGCGGACGAGGCGTTGCCGGACGGCGCGTTCTACACGCGCCGCGACATCTGGGACATCATCGTTCGCAACGCCCACCGCACCGGCGAGCCGGGCGTCGTGTACATCGACCGCATCAACGAGTTCAACCCGACGCCGCATATCGGACGCATGGAGGCGACGAATCCGTGCGGCGAGCAACCACTGCTGCCGTACGAGGCGTGTAACCTCGGCAGCGTCAACGTCGCGGCGTTCGTGCACGACGGCGCTGACGGCCACGCGACCATGGATTGGGACGCGTTCCGCGACACGGTTCACGAGGCGACCCGGTTCCTCGATAACGTCATCGACGCGAACCGATACCCGTTGCCCGCGATCGACGAAATCTGCAAACGCAACCGCAAGATCGGGCTCGGCGTCATGGGCTTTGCGGACGCCCTGTTCAAGCTCGGCGTTCCCTACGACACCGACGACGGCGTCGCGTGGGGCGAGCGGATCATGAAGTTCGTCAACGACGAATCGCACGCATGCAGCGAGGCGCTCGCCGGCGCGCGCGGGTCGTTCCCGAACTGGTGCGGCAGCATCTACGACACCGAACACCACCGGCCGATGCGCAACGCGACATGCACGACGGTGGCCCCGACCGGTACGATCAGCATCATCGCCGGGTGCTCGGGCGGTATCGAACCGTTGTACAGCCTGGCGTTTTATCGGAACGTGCTTCAGGGGCACCAGGAAGGCGACCGGCCGATGGTCGAGGCGAACACCGTCTTCGAAGCCGTGGCAAGAGAGCGCGGCATCTTGAGCGAGGGATTGATGGAGCGGCTTGCCACGGACGGCACCCTCGCTTCCTCGCCGGATGTGCCGGCCGACATCCGACGGGTTTTCGTATGCGCGCACGACATCTCACCCGAGTGGCACACACGCATGCAGGCCGCGTTCCAGAAGCACTGCGACGCATCCATCTCCAAGACGATCAACTTTCCCGAGACCGCCACGACCGGCGATGTCGACCAGATCTACCGCCTCGCGTACGCGTGGCGGTGCAAGGGCGTGACGGTGTATCGCAACGGCTGCCGCAAGCACCAGCCGATGGCGCTCAAGGAGCGCGACAAGGTCGATGCCGCGACACCCGGCGACGGTACGTCCCGCACGGCTGAGCCGCGTTCGCTCGAGCCGGCGATCCTGCCGGAAATCACGAGCGGGATCCGTGTCAGGCAAATGACACCGTTCGGCAACATGCACATCCATATCACCGTCGACCCGGCGAGCGAACGGGAGGTCGAGGTGTTCGCGCAGCTCGGCAAGGGCGGCGACCTGGCGAACAGCGACCTCGAGGCGATCTGCAGGCTCGTGAGCCTGTGGCTTCGGGCGGGCGGCAGGCTCAAGCAGGTGATCCGGCAACTGCACGGCATCGGCTCGAGCCTTCAGGTGTCGACGCGCGACGGCAAGATCATGAGCCTGGGCGACGGGCTCGCGCGGGCGCTGCGGCGGTACACCGACGCGAAAACACGGTTCGGGCTCCGATCGCTACTGCTCGGCGACTACAGCGTCGATGCGCTGCACGCGCCGACACACCCATCGAAACACGTCACCCCAAGCGGCAACGGTCATGGCGGCAGTAACGGTAGTGGCAACGGTGACGGTTGTAGCGCCGGGAACGGTCATGGCAAACATGACCATCACGGCAAGACCCTGCGGGCGACCACCGCCGCTGCGGCCGAGGCGGCCTCGCCGCGATCGTGGACCGGCGGCGAGCGGAGCGTTTTCGGGCAAGCGGCGCCGGTCGGTGCCGTGCCTGACGTCATGGGGATGCAATGGCAACAGGCGAAGTTCAAGGTTCTTTGCCCAGATTGCCATTCTCCCCTTCGGTTTAGCGAAGGTTGCGAGACGTGCGACGCATGTGGGTATGCCAGATGTTGACAAGCCACTGAAGTCCGGTAAAATAATATAGAACGGTGTGCCTTTTTCGGCGGCGCGGCGTAGAATATCGCGGTGATCGGCGAAAGTTCTGCGGGCATTGCGCCGATAGTAGAGCATGCGTGGCGGCACCGCGCCGAAGTGGTGTAGGGCGCGAGGTTCGCGAGG
>JBHHVO010000004.1:0-27151 GCA_046754365.1 Phycisphaerae bacterium
CGCTGGTGGCCAACAACCTGGCGAACGCCCACACGACCGGGTTCAAGCACGACCTGGCGGTGATCCGGCAGCGTGAGATCGAGCGTCGCGGCGCGGCAGGCGGCATGGCGTACCGACACCCCGTGCTGGACGGGATGACCGGGGGGCTGTTCGCACGGCCGACGTATCACAGTGTTGAACAGGGTCGCATCGAACGGACGGGTCGACCGCTCGACGTGGCGATCGAGGGGGATGGGTTTCTTGCGGTTCAGGACGGCGACGAGGTTCGGTATACGCGGGACGGGGAGCTGGCGCTGAATCGGAACCATGAGCTGGTGTTGTCTGCGGGCGGCGGGCGGTGGCGTGTGCTGTCGGACCGTGGCGCGCCGATCGTTTTGGCCCGCGGGGGCGGTGAGGTAGGGATCTCGGACGACGGTACGGTCCGGCAGGGGGGCACGGTGGTGGCGACGCTTTCGCTCATGACGACGGAGGACAAGCAGTCGCTGCGGAAGGGTGGGGAGAATGTGTTTGACGCGTCGGGCGCGGAGATGGTGCCGGCGGACGGGCGGTTTGTCGTCGGCGCTCGGGAGCAGTCGACGTACGACATGATGCGTGGTCTTGCGGCGATGATCGAGGCGACGCGGGCGTATCAGCTCAACGCGACGCTGATTCAGCTGCAGGACCAGATGACGGGACAGGCGGTGTCGCGGGTAGGGCAGGTGAGCTAGTGCACGTTCACACGTGTTGTTGCGCGTTGGGTTCCAGACCACTTGGTTTTGAGCGCGGCTCGGATCAGGGCCATCCAACCCGCACCTCCGGTTTGACGGGGCACTGATTCGAGTCCCCGACCGCTGAAGCGGTGGGCCACCCGCCGGTGCCACGTACACCGGTTGGAAACCGGTGCCACGTAATGGCAGCCTTTTTCCATAGGCTGTTGGGAGTCGATCGCGGATGGCGATTACGGCGCTACATGCAGCGGCGTCCGGGATGCGGGCGCTGGATGAGAAGCTCAACGTCGTGGCGAACAACCTGGCGAACATCAACACGCATGGGTTCAAGCGATCGCGCGTGAACTTCGAGGACCTGTTGTATCAGGTCAAACGGGAGCCGGGCGTCCGAAACGCCGATGACGAACCGATCCCGCATGGCATCCTCGTGGGTACGGGCGTCAAGGTCTCGGGGACGCAGCTCGATTTCGCGCAGGGGGCCGTGGACCAGACGAGCAAGCCGCTGGATTGGCAAATCGACGGTGAAGGTCTGTTTCAGGTGCGGACGATCGTCGACGGTCAGGAGGAGATCGCGTATACGCGATCGGGGGCGTTCGTCGAGAACGCGCTCGGCAACATCGTGCTGGCCAACAGTGACGGCGCGGTGCTCGAGCCGCCGCTCACGCTACCCCAGGATACGACGGGGATCACGGTGGGGCGCGATGGTCGGGTACAGGTGACGCAACAGGGGTCGAGCACGCAGACGGAGATCGGCCAGATCGAGCTGGCGCGGTTCGTGAACCCGGAGGGGCTCAAATCGATCGGTCGGAACCTGTACCTGGAGACGGACGCGTCTGGGGAACCGTTGCAGGGGAATCCCCAGGAGGACGGTCTCGGCGCGATCGTGCAGTTCTCGCTTGAGATGAGCAATGTCGATCCGGTGCGCGAGTTGATCGACCTGATCACGACGCAGCGGGCGTTTGAGATGAACAGCCAATCGATCCAGAGCGCCGACGAATCGCTCCAGATCGTGTCGAACTTGAGACGGTTCTAGGGAACGTTGATGCCATAGGGTGACACAAGATGGGTGTTGCGGGGCGGCGCGGTGCCGCCCGACACGCCCGAGCGCAGGACGCGACCATGATGCGCAAGGATTGCCGCGATTCGAGTGAGATCGGCGCACGCCCTACGGCGAGGCGTCGGGCGATGCGTGCGCCGGCCGCCGGTGGCGGTAGGGGGCGTGGGGCGGTGCACGCGCGCGGCGGCGGATCGGTACCGAGGGGGATGCGGCTCGGCGCAGTGGTTTCGGCCTGGGCACCGGTGGTTCTGTTGACGCTCGCGGCGGGCCCCGCGGCGGCGGGCACGATACGCGTCTGGCCCCGGGGATTGGTGGTCGGGGACTCGGTTCGGCTTGATGACGTCGCCGAGCTGCGCGGATTCGCGGTAGATGAGGCGGAGCGACTGGCCGGGCTGGCGCTCGGGGATGCGCCGCCGGCGGGGTCATCACGGGACATCAGCATCGACACGATCCGGGATTCGGTGCGCGCGGCGGGGTTCAACCCGGTGCACGTTACGCTGAGCGGGGCGACGTTATGTTCGGTGTCGCGCCCCGCGCGCCCGGTGCCGACAAGGGATGTCGTGGCGCATCGATCGGCGGCAAGACCGAGCGTTGCGCGCGGTGGGCGTGCGGCGCGCGGGCGGGTCGGCGCTGGAAACGACGGGGATGCGTCGGGCGCGACGCTGCGTCAGGCGGTGATCGATCACTTCAACGCCGCGCTGGCGGCATACGGCGGGCGCGCGGACCTCGTGTTCCAACATACATCGGAACAGGTGTTGAACCTGTCGGGATCACCGTATTCCTTTCGGGTGCGCCGTGGGAGCGGCCCGGTGTTGGGTCTTGTTGGTATTGAGGTTGATGTCGTCGCGGACGGGCACGTCGTTCAGACGGTGCCGCTTGTGGCCAAGGTGACGATGCTTCGGGATGTGGTCGTGGCGCGCCGGGTGATCAACCAGGATGCGACGATCCGCGCGTCGGACGTTGAGGTCGTGCCGATGTCGTTCACCCGGCTGGAACGGACGGGGCTGGCGGATGTGGCGCAGGTCGTGGGGCAGCGTGCGAAGCGGCTGGTGCCGGCGGGGGCGATGATCGAGGCGTCCAAGCTCGAGGCGGTGCCGCTGGTAACGCGTGGTCAATTGGTGACGCTCGTATCGGCGGTGGGGGCGGTGCGGGTGGTGACATCGGCGAAGGCGACGGAGAGCGGGTTTCTGGGGGATGCGATCCGTGTCCGGTCGGCGGACAAGCAGCGCCGGGAGTATGACGCGGTGGTGGTGGGTCCGGCGCAGGTGCGCATCGGAACGCGTTATCCAGGGCCGCGTGGTGTTTCCCCAGGGTCGGAGCGGAGGAACTGATGGTGCGGCGACAGGGAATGATACTGTCACTGGGAAACGGCACGACATCGTTGCGGCGACGTGGCACGGTGCTGGTGTGGGCGCTGTGTTTCGTCATGGCGGCGGCGTGCGTGTCGGTCGCCGAGGCCGAGGCGCAGACGTCGTCGCTCGGTGCGCGGCAGCGTAAGGCGGATGAGCAATCCCCTCCGGTCGTGACGCTTCCCGAGCGGGCGGCGCCGAAGGTTCATCCCGTGGTCGCGCGCCATTCGTGGACGGCGATCGAACCGCCCAAGCCGAAGACGTTTAAGGTGAACGATCTGATCACGATCATCATCCGCGAACAGCGTCGCTTCAAGGCGGACGCGGAACTCAAGAATGAACGGTCGTTCGAGCTCAAAAGCGATGTCACGGCGTTTCTGGACTTTGTGGACGGTGGCGTCGGCACCGCGCGGTTCAAGCGGGGGCGACCGAACGTGGACTACACGCTCGAGTCGACGTCAGACAATTCGGGCGAGATGAAACGTACGGATCGCCTGACGACACGCATTACCGTGAAGATTATCGACGTGAAACCCAATGGCACGCTCGTGCTCGAAGGCAAGGCACGGATCCAGCATGAGAAAGAGATCTCGGACATCACGATCACGGGCATATGCCGCAAAGAGGACGTGTCGGCCGACAACACGGTTTTGAGCACGCAGATCGCGGACAAGCATGTCGTGATCGACAACAAGGGGGCCGTGCGTGACGGCGCGAAACGCGGATGGATCACTAGGTTGTTGGATTTTGTGAACCCGTTCTAACGCCATGTATCGAGCTATCCGGACAATTCGTTTGATTGGTGTCACGTTGACGCAGGTGTTGGTGGTGGTGTCGGCGGTGGCGCAGACGCCGACGGCGCGCGTGGGCGATGTGACGCACCTTCAGGGACAGGGCCCCAACGTGCTGATGGGGTTCGGCCTGGTGAACGGCCTGAACAAAACGGGGGACGGCGACGGGTATCTCCCGACGATGCGTGCCCTGGCGAAGCTGAACGAGCGGTTCGGCGCGCCGGTGGGATCGCTGGATGACTTGAAGGGGACCAAGAACGTCGCGATCGTGCGTGTGGAGGTGGTGATCCCCGACGGCGGCGCGCGTGAGGGAGAACGGCTCGATGTGACGGTAACGGCGGACGCGGCGAAGAGCCTCGCGGGCGGTGCGCTCGTGTCGTGTCCGCTCGTGCATCAGGACCGGGAGGTGGCCGGGCTGTTCGCGACGGCGTCGGGCCGGATCGTCGTGGACGAAGAGATTCCGACGCGCGGGACGATCTACGGCGGTGCGCGAATGGAGCGTGACGTGTTCATGAATGTGCTCGCGAGCGGGTCGGAGCTCGGCGCGACCGGCCTGCGCCATCCGTGGATTGAGCCGGACGAACGGTACATCACGCTCGTGCTCGACGAGGCGCACGCGGGTTGGCCGATGGCCGCGGCGATCGCCCAGGCGCTCGACGGCGGCCTGGGGATTCTCGCGGACCTCGATCGCGTCGCGCTGGCGGTGGACAGTCGGAACATCGTGGTGCTGGTGCCGCGTGCACAGCACGACGACGTCGCGTCGTGGATCCGCGACGTGGAGCGTCAGGACATTTTGATGGAGCCGAACGAGGCGCGTGTGACGATCAACCGATCGGCCGGGACGATCGTGTTCACGGGCGACGTACGGTTGTCACCGGTGGTGGTATCTCAGGCGGGGATGACGATTACGGTGGCGAACCCGGCGCCTGACGGCACGGTGCCGCGGGCGGCGTTTGAGCAGCACCGGTTCGTCGGGTTGGAGCTTGGCGACACGCCCAACGCGAACGTTGGCGACCTGCTTGAGGCGCTGAACCAGTTGAACGTGGCGTTCAAGGATCGCGTGTCGATCATCAAGGAAATCCACCGCGCGGGGAAACTGCACGCGCGGCTCATGGAGGAACGGTAGGGTGTCGGTGACAGGTGTTGGCACGGATCATGCCGCTGCGGGCGGGCCGGACGCGGCGGCGACGCAACTCCGAGCGACCGCGGGCATGCTCGTGGGTCGCGTGTTTTTCGGCACGTTGCTGCAGGCGATGCGCGAGAGCGGACTGCGGGGCAAGTACGGCCACGGCGGGCGCGGCGAGGAGGTGTTCCGCGGGCAGCTTGACGGCGTGCTGGCCGAGCGGATGGGCCAGTCGGGCGGCGGTGGTTTGACCGATGCGATCGTGCGTGCGTACGAGAAGCAGGCGCGCTCGATGCGAGCGCCCACGCGCGAGCGAGGCTGAAGACGTGAACGGGCGGCGCGGCATCGCGCGGGTGATGTCACGCGCAGGCCAAGGACGAGCGGCCGCGGCGAAGCGTCCGCCGCATGGGATTGGGGCGAACGCCCGTTGTGGTGTTGCGGCTCTTTTGGAACGGGATGCGGGTATGACGACAGATACGTCAACACTTGACCGACGCGTGCGCGACCTGGTGATGCTGCTTACGGACCTGACGGAGCTTCATGAGGGGTTGTTTACGATCATCGAATCGAAGACGGGCGCGATGCGTGCGGCGGACCTCAACGGCATGCGCGCCGCCGCCGTGCAAGAGCGGGCGCTCGCGAAGCGGATCCAAGACCGTGAGGGTCTTCGCCGGCAGTTGATGGATCGGATCGGGGACGTGCTGGCGATGGCGCCCGGACAGGCGCGTACGATGACGACGACCCAGCTCCTGTCGCGCGTTCCGACGGCTCAACGTCAGGCACTCTCGGACGCGGTGGCGGCGCTTCGCGAGGCGGTGGTAAACGTGGCGCGTGTCAACCGCGTGGCCGCGGGGATCGCGCGCGGCGTGCTGGGGCATTTTCGTTCCGTGTTCGCGTCGGTAACGGCGGGTGAGGAGCGCCCGACGGGGTATTCACAGAGCGGCGGCGTTGTGGCAACACCGGATCGGCAGATTTTCAACGCGGTGGGCTAGCGAGCTATGGGCTTGTTTAACGGGGCATTGCAGATCGGGCGCAGCGCGCTGCTGAGTTATCAGGGGGCGCTGCAGGTAGTCGGCAGCAACATCAACAGTGCGGGCAGCGCGGACTATACGCGACTGACGCCGCTGCTGGATCCGCTGTCGGGCAACGTACTGGGTGACGGCCTGCAACCCGGGGCCGGTGTGGCGCTGACGGGCATCCAGCGCAACATCGACGAAGCGCTGGAGAACCGCGTACGGATTGCGGTCGGTGATTCGGCATCGGCGTCGGCGGTCCAGGCGTCGCTTGCGCAGATCGAGGTGCTCTTCGACAACGTGAACGGTACGGATGTAGGGAGTGTGCTGTCGGCGTTTCTGAACGGCTTCGACGATCTACAGAATACGCCGGAAGACGTTGCGATTCGTGGTCTGACGGTGACGAACGGAATCCGTCTGGCCGAGTCGCTCGCATCCCTGCGGGATCGGCTCGCGGGGCTGGGCAGCGATATCGACGACCAGATCGGCGATCTGATCGTGCGGGCGGATGAGCTGGCGGCGCAGATCGCCGATCTTAACGAGCGGATCTCGACTGCGGAGGCGGGCCGGCCCGGCGAGGATACGGGGCTTCGCGATCAGCGCGATGCGGCGTTGCGTGAATTGAGCGGTTTGCTTGAGGTTACGGTGCGCGAGCAGCCGAACGGGTCGATCAACGTGTATGTCGGGAGTGAGACGCTCGTCCAGGGCAACTTCTCGCGCGGGCTGACGGCCGTGACGGCGCAGGATGGGGCGTTTACGCGCACGTCGGTGGCGTTCGCCGATACGGGTTCACAGGTGCCGGCGGGCGGCGGTCGGATTGCGGGGTTGGTTACGAGTCGTGACGTCCAGGCGTTCGGTCGGATCGCGACGGTGGATGAACTGGCGGCCGCCGTGATTGTGGCGGTGAACCGGATCCACGCGGACGGTCAAGGGCTCGTCGGGTTTACGTCCGTGACGGGTTCGTACGGTGTGGGCACGACCGACGCGCCGCTGAACGACCCGGCCGTGGGGCTGCCGAGTTTGCCGGAGAACGGCAGCTTTTTCATTACGGTGGCGGACGACGCGACGGGCACGCCGGTGGCGTATCAGATCGACGTGGACCTTGACGGGGTCGGCGCGGAGACATCGCTGGCATCGCTTGTGGCGGACGTCAACGCGACGGTGTCCGGCGTGACGGCGTCGATCACGGCGGACAACCGGCTGGCGCTGACGGCGGACGACGGGTTCACGTTCACGTTCGGTCACGACGGTCAGGTGCCGCGGCGTGACACGTCGCATGTTCTCGCGTCGCTGGGAATCAACACGTTCTTCACCGGGCGCGACGCGCGGGACATGGCTGTGAACGATGTCTTGATCCAGGCGCCGGCGCTCATCGCGGCGTCGTCGGTGTTTCTATCGGGAGACGGCGGGAACGCGATACGGATCGCGGAGCTTTCGACCGAGGCGAACGCGTCACTCGGTGGTGTGTCGTTGATCGGGTTCTACAACGCCGTAGCCGGTGATGTGGCGGTGGCGGGCGCGGATGCGCTCAGCACGATGACGGCGGCGGCGGCGGTCGAGTCGTCGCTGCTGGCGCAACGGGAGAGCATCAGCGGTGTCAGCCTCGATGAAGAGGCGATCTCGCTGCTGAAGTTTGAGCGGGCGTACCAGGGTGCGGCGAGGTACATCAGCGTGGTGGATGATCTCATCACGCAATTGATTGCGCTCATCCGGTAGCGTGCGCAAGACGGCAGGACGAGCGTTCCGCATGTTTCGGAAAGTGGTCCGATGATGGTGCGTCGCCCGTTGCACGTGGATACACGACGGTCATGGGCGCTGCGGCGCTTCGTGGACGGTTAGGTGATTAGGGAAGAATACGATGCCGATTAGCCCGATCAACATCGTGCGGATCAGCCAGAACCTCCGTACGGGCGTCGTGCTGGACGCCGTGCGTCAGAATCAGTTGGACCTGTTCCTGACGCAGCGGCGGATCGCGACGGGTCGAACGTTCGTCTCGCCGAGCGATGATCCACCGGCGGCGGGTCGGTCACTACAACTGACCCAGGCGATCGGTCGGCAGATACAATTCGCGCGTGATCTCAATCATGCGGACAGCATGCTCGCGGCGGCGGACAGCGCGCTCGTGGAGGTGGGTGGCTTGCTCGCGCAGGCGTCGTCGATCGCGAGTCAAAACGTCAGTAACCTGACGAGCGCGGCGGAGCGGGACGCGGCGTCGGTGGTGGTCGCCGCGATTCGCCAGGAGCTACAGATCGTCGGCAATCGCGCGTTCAACGGCCGGTTTATATTCGCCGGTCGCGATACGGACACGCGGCCGTTTGTGGACGCATTGGGTGGCGTGGCGTACGTCGGCGACACGGGTGAACTTCAGGCCAGGATTGAAGACGGTCTGGTCGCGTCGGTGAGCGTGCCTGGGAACGTGCTGTTCGGGGCGCTGTCGCGTCAGGTGGGATCGGGCATGGCGGTCCGGCCCCAGCTTACGGCCGCGACGCGGCTGGAAGACCTCGGCGGCGCGACAGGTGCGGGTGTGCGCACCGGGCAGCTTGTCATCAACGAGCAAGGTGGCGCCGGGACGTACACGGTCGACCTGACGCGGGCGGATACGATTGGTGATGTTGTCGCGCTGATCAACGATGCGGCCGCCGCGGCCGGTTCGAGCCTGACGGCGACGGTCTCCGACGTGGGGATCGACATCACGCCGGGCGGCGCGACGGTGGGTATTACGGATACGAGTACGGGGGCGATTGCGTCGGACCTGGGCATCGCGGTGGAGACGCCGACGAGCGCGGCGATCACGGGCAGCGACCTGGGCGTGCGTGTGACGCGCCTGACGCCCGTGTCTTCGTTGGCGGGCGGTGCGGGTATCGACCTGGCCGGCGGGTTGGTCATCACGAACGGTTTGCAGAGCGCGACGGTGGACATCAGCGGCGCCGCAACCGTCCAGGACATTATTAACGAAATCAACAACGCGGGCGTGTTCGTGCGTGCGCGGATCAACGACGCGGGGACGGGCATCGAGGTGCTCCAGCAGGTGTCGGGCGTGTCGCTCAGCATCGGCGAAGCCGGTGGCACCACCGCGAGCGATCTTGGCATCCGAACGATGGACCTGGACACGCCGCTCTTAGATCTGAACAACGGTCTCGGCGTGACGTTGATGGCGGATCAGGACGATCTGCACATCGTGGCGGGCGACGGTTCCGCGTTCGATGTGAACCTCGACACGGCCGTGACGGTCGGTGATGTCATCGACCTGATCAACGCCGCGGCTACGACGGCGGGCGTGGGCGTGACGGCATCGATGAATACAACGGGCAACGGCATACGCCTCGCCGACACGACGGGCGGCGCGGGCGATCTGGTCGTTGCGAACGCGAACGGATCGGCCGCGGGCGACGGGCTGGGACTTACCGGTCCGGCTGTGAGCGCTTCGGGCGAGCTGGTCGGCGCCGATACGGGTCCGGTGCGCACCGAGAGTGTGTTCGATGCGCTGATCCGGTTGGAAACGGCGCTGAAGAACGACGACACGCTGGGCATCACGCTTGCGGCGGAGCGGTTGTCGGAACTGTCGGGCGATGTGACGCGCGTTCACGGCGTCGTGGGGGCGCGTTCCCAGTCGATGCGGTCGCGGCTGGCGCAGATGCAGGATGCCACGATCGTGACACAGACGGTCTTGTCGGAGGTTGAAGACCTGGATTTCGCGGAAGCGATCACGCGGATGCAGTCGGCGCAGCTTCAGTTTCAGGCGACGCTCAGAACAAGCGCGCAGTTGCTGAATCTGTCGCTATTGGATTTTCTACGGTAGCGGATGGCGGGGCATTGATACAGGGAGGTCGGCCATGCTGATCGAAACGTCGCGTTTTGGACAACTGGAAGTGGATCCGGAGCGCTTGATCACGTTCTCCGAGGGCATACTGGGATTCCCGGATGCGCAGGAGTATGCGCTCATTCAAACGGGCGAGGGCAGCGGCTTCTACTGGCTTCAGTCGGTAAGCCGGAGCGACCTCGCGTTTGTGGTGGCGGATCCTCGATTATTCGTGGCGGACTATCAGGTGCCCGTGCGTCTGGATGAGCTTCGGCCACTGGACCTGACGGACGCCGACAGCGCACAGGTGTTCATCATCGTGAACAAGGTGGACGAACTCCTGACAGGGAATTTCCGGGGCCCGCTCGTCGTGAACGTGGCGAACAGGCAGGCCCGACAGCTCGTACTCAGCGACAAGCGGTATTCGACGCGTCACCCGCTCATGCGTGCGGACGCGACGCGTCCGCTCTCGAAGACGGCGTAGCGTCCGGGTGGATTCAAGGGGTGTGTTGGGGCTAGAATGGTTCAGACGGCTGGTCCCCGTGGCGTTTGAGCGCTTCCCGGCGGGGCGTGGAACCCGTGGAGCCGCGCGCGTCCGGTGACGATGGAACCGATGCGGTGTCCGGCTGTACCGCCCCGCACGACGCGAGCGGCATGGTCGTGTTGACGTCGGGTAGACAAGGTCCCGGCGACGGCGCCCGTTGCTCGAACGTATCCGAGCGCGTCGCCGCGCATCGGCATGGCCGAGGAAGGAACCAGGTATGTTGGTGCTATCTCGACAACGCGATCAGACGATCATGATCGGAGACGAGGTGGAGATTACAGTCGTCGATATCCGAGGTGACAAGGTACGGCTCGGGATTTCCGCTCCGCGGCACATTCAAGTGCATCGCAAGGAAGTGTACGATGCGATCCGGCGCGAGAACGAAGAAGCAGCGAAACTCAAGCCGGATGATCTACCGAACGCGGCGGGGCCGGACGCTGCGCCCCACCCACCGAACGGGATCGGGAATGAGGGCGATCGACCGCCAACGTAACACGGAAGAGCGGCGGCGCTCGGCGTTTCGGCCGGCGCCGCGTGCGGGGGCCAGCGGCCCACGTGAGGCCGGATGCCGGATGCCGGCTTGAAGAACGACGAGTGTCTTGGCCTTTATGACCACCGGGTAATCAGGGAGGATTGCTCATGTCAACCATCAATACGAACATACCGTCGCTCGTTTCCCAGCGTCACCTTCGCGTGTCGCAGCGGGATCTGGGTGTCTCGCTGGAGCGGCTGGCGAGCGGCCTGCGGATCAACCGCGGTGCGGACGATCCGGCGGGACTCATCGTGTCGGAACGGCTGCGCGCCGAGGTGCACGCGGTGACACAGGCGATCGACAACTCCCTTCGCGCCAGCAACGTGATCGCCACGACGGAGGGCGCGCTGGATGAGGTGTCGGCGCTCTTGATTGACATCCAGGCGCTGATCATCGAGGCGGCCAACAGCGGCGCGTTCTCGGACGAGGAGACCGACGCGAATCAGTTGCAGATCGATTCCGCGATCGAGTCGATCACGCGGATCGCGAACACGACGACATTCGCCGGCCGCAAGCTGCTTAACGGTGGATTGGACTATATCACCAGCGGTGTTGTCGCCACGGACCTCGCGAATGTCAACGTCTTTTCGGCCAAGTTCGGTACGCTCACGTCCATCCCTGTGAACATCAATGTGACGACATCGGGACGCCAGGCGGAACTGGCGTTCGCCGGGTCGGTGACGAGCAGCGTGGCGGTCACGGTGAACGTCGAGGGCCCGGAAGGCGTGGTCACCCTCAACTTCCCGGCGAGCACGACGACCACCCAGATGGCGACGGACATCAACGCGGTCTCGCAGGACACGGGCATCATCGCGGTACTCAGCGGTCCGGGCACGCCACCGGACGGAAGCCAGGGTGTGCGGCTGCTGAGCACCGCATATGGCAGCAAGGCGTTCGTGAGTGTCACGCCGTTGCCGGGCTCGGCGGGGCTTACGCTGGTCGATCCGCTGGACGGCGTGGTGGATACGCGGGCGACGGGCGTGGACGCGGTCGCCACGATCAACGGTGCGTCGTCGGTGGCCGACGGGCTTGATCTGTCGCTCAGTACGTCGCTGTTGAAGCTCGAGGTAACGTTGCAGGCGGCGTTCGGTGCGGGAACGACGAGTTTCTCGATTACCGGCGGCGGCGCGCTGTTCCAGCTCGGGCCGCGCGTCGGGACAAACCAACAGGAGAACATCGGCGTCAAGGCGATGCAAGCGAACAAGCTCGGCAACGTGCTGGTCGGCTTCCTGTCGGAGCTCAAGAGCGGCCAGAAGAACGCGTTGGTTACGGGCAACTTCAAGCCAGCCTCCGACATCATCGACGAGGTCATCACGCAGGTGGCCGTGTTGCGCGGCCGGTTGGGGGCGTTCGAGCGCAACACGCTCCAGACCAACGTGAATCAACTGCAAATCACGACCGAGAACCTCACGGCGGCCGAGTCCGCGATCCGTGACACCGACTTCGCCGTCGAGACGACGGAGCTGACGCGGTCGCAGATTCTCGTACAAGCGGGCAACAGCATCCTCGCGATCGCGAACGCCCAGGCTCAAAACGTCTTGACGCTGCTCGGTGGTTGACGACGGCGGGCATCGGCGACGGTCTAGGTGGTAGTGAATCCCATGCGGGGCTGCCGGGGTTGTTGGGGAGTGCGTCGCGGCGATGTCCAGCTCGGCGGGCGCAGCGCCCGCCCGATCCGCGCTGTGTTTTGTTCGGCTCGGCGCGGGCGTCGGCCCACCTTCGGCGCGATTGAGTCGGTTTGATCCGCACTTCCCTGACGCGAAGAGCACTTGACATCGGGCGAATCGGTGCGGTTAATATCGGTGCGCGCCAACCCGGCGGTCGCGCGGTCACCGGGCGGGGGCGGGTCGTGTGGTGCGGTGAACCGGGATCGCGGCGCAGGCTGTGTCGATCATATCCCGTGGCCGTGACCCTGCAGGGCCGGACGGGCCGCGCAGGCGGAGTGCATACCATGACAGCCGGGACGACGATTGAACCGCTGGCGCCGCTGGTCGCATATCTCGACGCGCTGACGGGCCGCGCGTCCGTAGCGGAACTGAAACGTCACATCACCGATCTCGAACTCACGGTGGCTGATTTGTCGGACCATATCCGGTTCGGACAGGACCAGTACGTGCGCAACCTCATATGCAGCGGTCGGTGGTATCATGTGTTGGCGTTGTGTTGGCGAAGCGGTCAGCGCAGCCCGATCCATAACCACGCAGGTTCCACGTGCGGGTTTCGCGTGCTGACGGGCGTGGCCACGGAGACGCGGTTCGTACCTACACCGAGTGGCCACATCAAGGCCGTGGCGTCGCACGACATGACGGTGGGAACGCTCGCCGTGGCGGAAGACCGGGAGATTCATCAGGTGTCGAATCTGCAAGCATCGGATACGGACCTGATTACGCTTCACGTGTATTCTCCGCCGCTCATTAAGATGGATATGTATTCGCTCACCGATGCCGCGATCGGCGAGTTCCGGCCCGTGTTCCTGGAACATACGTCCGGCAGCGGGATTTAGCGTGCGTCGTAGCGGACCCTCCTTCACGGTCGGAGTTCCGATGAACCCGCAGCCCCTTTTTCAAAGTCGGGGTCCCGAAGCGCCGCAGCCCGTCCCTTGCGGTCGGGGTTGGGAGGAGCCGCGGTTGGTGTCGGTCGTAAGGACCCGCACGGCGTCGCCGGTGTGCCGCGCGGGTAACGCATGGGCCGGCGCGCTCCGCCGCTACGCCACATTCGATTCCATCCCTTCGGTCATTACGCAGCGGACCCCGGCGCCGTGAGCACGACCCTGCCGGACGAGCGCGCTCGGACACATCGGACGGACCGGTCGGACGGTGTCGATGCCGGGATGACGGCGTCGCCCGGCGCCGCGGCGTCCGGTCGGGCGGGCGCGCTCTCGGCCGATGCATTCCTGTCGCTCGGCTCGATGGAGGGCATCTACGAGCCCATTGTTACCACGTACGCCGGCGACCTGTCGGCCGAGGCGTTTCGTTCGTTGGGCTCGATGGAGGGGTTCTTCGAGCCGCTTCCGGCGCGGGTCGAGGCGGCGGCCACCGTCGCGCGGGCGCCGGCCGGGGTGTGGCCGGGGTATGGGGTCGCGGCCATCGTGGCCGCGTGCGCGTACATCGCCCACTACCTGCCGATCGCGCCGTTTACGGTGACGAGCGCGTCCGGTGCTCGCCACCCGGTCAGCGCGGCGATCATCGCGGTCGTGGCCGGGGTGGTCCTGCGGAATGCGTTTTCGCTGCCGGACACGATCAAGGTGGGGTGCAAGCGCATCGTCCGCAAGGTCATTCCGCTCGCGATCATCTGCATGGGCGCCGGGCTCAACCTGACGCACCTCGCGCACGTTGGCGGCGCCGCGCTTGCGATCACGGCCGGTTGCATCGCGCTCGCGATTGTCGGGTCATACTACCTGGCCCGGCTTTGCGGTCTGCGATCGAAGACGGCCCTCCTGCTCGGCGCCGGCACGGGCATCTGCGGGAACAGCGCGATCGTCGCGGTGGCGCCTTTGATCGAGGCGGAGGACGACGACGTGGCGTTGTCGGTGGGTACGGTGAACCTGTTCGGGCTGCTGGCGATGCTTGTCTGGCCGGTGGTGGGGGGGTGGCTCAATCTGAGCGACGTGGGGTTCGGTGTCTGGTCCGGCACATCGATCCACGCAGTGCCCCAGGTGGTGGCGGCCGGGTTCGCCTACAGCCCGGACGCCGGTGCCCTGGCGACGCTGGTGAAGCTCGTACGTGTCGCGCTGCTCGCGCCGGTGGTGTTCATCCTGGCGCTGCTTTACGCGCGTCGACGGCCCGAGGACAAGCACGGTCAGGGGCGACTCGTCGTGCACTACGCCCGGTTTGTTCCGTGGTTCGTGTGGGGGTTCGTGCTGCTTGCAGCGCTCAACACGTTGGGTTTGCTGCCGGCGCTGCGGTTTGAGCCGGTAGGGGTTCTTTCGGATGTCGGATCCGCGACAGGCGTGTCCGTCGCGGCGATGCTCAAGTCGGCGGGGAAGGTCCTGCTGACGCTTGCGCTGGCGGCGATCGGTCTTGAGGTCAACATCCGCCACCTGGCCGGCGTCGGCGCCCGCGCGATCGTGGCCGGCCTCTCCGCGACCGTCGCGCTCGGCGCGGTAAGTCTTGGGCTGGTCATGCTGCTCATCTGAATCGAGCGTCGCCGTGGCAGGCACGTGTTGACCATGTGTAGACGCGGGTCGTACCGCGCGAATGCGGCCGCGCGCGGCGATGGACGCCGTTACGGCATATGGTCCGACACGGTGAAGCCGGTGACGCCGGCGCGGCGGTGTTCCTCAATGAGCAACTTCGGGGGCACGACCTGGAACGGACAATACGCGCCGGGTTCGATCGCGGTCACCGTGCGGTCGCCGGTCGCGTCCGGTAGCCGCGGTGGACTACATGCCGCGGGCGCGTCACGGTAAAGCCCGACCTGCAGCGCCGCGACGATCGCGATCGAGAAGCCGGTGGTGCGTTCCATCGCGGTAAAGCGGTGATCGGCGTAATCGATCAGGTCGATGCGGCCGTGGGCTGGCTGGCCGTCGTGTTCGCCGCGGACGTCGACACGGAGGATAACCAGGTCGTTGCGATCGCCGGGCATCGCCCGCTCGAACGCGGCGACGGCGATGTCGCGCATGGTCGCGTCAAGCGGGGTTCCGTCGGAGCGCGCGGCCTTTGTCTTTTCGTCGAAAAAGCCCAGTTCGTGCATGCACGCGATCATGTCGCGGTGACCAGGATAGCGGATGGTCTTGTAGTCGTAGTCCACACCGAGCGGCGCATACAGCGACGGCGCCACGGACGTACCGCCGCTGGTGGCGAACGCCTCGAACGTGCCGTCGAGCGGGAGGTCGTCGATGGATTCGAGCTCACTCAGGCCCGGTAGCGTGACGAGTTCGCCGCCGCGCGAGACCTCGCAATCGTCGAAGTATTCGTTGAAGAGGCCCCACGGGCTGAACGTGAGCGCGTAGTTAAGCATGTTGGATGGGTGCTTCGGCAGGCCGCCGCAGCGAATCGACACGGCGCGGTACGTCCAGTCATGCCGCCAGTATTCAGCGAGGATATTGCCCGTGCCCGGCGCCAGGCCGCAGTCGGGTACCACGGACACGCCGGCGTCGCGGGCCTGCGCCGCGAGCGAGAGCTGCCGTCGGACCGTACCCTTGTTGCCGCCGAGGTCACAGAAGTGCGCGTTGTGGTCGATCGCGAGCCGCGTGAGCGGCTCGTTGAGAAAGTAGGGGACGCATGACACAACGCCGTCGGTACGGTCGAGCAGCGCCGGCCAGTGCGGGTCGGAACCCGCGGTGTCAAAGACGTGTGTCTCGACACGATGTTGCTCGCGCTGCGCCGCGCGCGCCCGCTCGAGCTGCCGCTCGTCTCGATCGACGAGGAGCACGCGCGTATCGCCGAACTGCTCCAGAAGGAACGCGGCACACGCGGTGGCCTGCCGTCCCGCGCCGGCGATGAGAAACGTCTTCATAGCACATCCATCACGGCGATGCCGTGTCGAGGCGGCGATGACCGCTGACCGCCCGGCGCATGAGGTCGGCGGTGGGACTAAAGCAGTTCCGCTACGGCATGCCCGATATCCGCCGGCGACTCGGCGACGACGACACCGGCGTCCTTGAACGCGGCAATCTTCGACGCGGCCGTACCCTCGCCGCCGCTGATGATCGCGCCGGCATGGCCCATGCGCTTCCCCGGCGGTGCGGTTTGCCCGGCGATAAACGCGACGATCGGCTTGGCGACGTGCCGGCCGATGTGTTTCGCGGCTTCCTCTTCGTCCGTGCCGCCGATCTCACCGATCACGACGATCGCGTGGGTCTGTTCGTCGGCCTCGAAGCGGTCGAGCAGATCGGTAAAGTTGACGCCCTTGACCGGATCACCGCCGATGCCGACACATGTTGACTGCGCCAGACCGCGGCTCGTGCACTGCCACACGGCCTCATACGTCAGCGTGCCGCTGCGCGATATGATGCCGACGTTTTTCGTGCCGTCATCGGCCGGTTTATGGATGTATCCGGGCATGATGCCGATCTTGCATTCGCCGGGGGTGATAACACCCGGACAGTTCGGACCCACGAGCACGGTCCCCTTCTGATCGAGGAACTCACGGGCCCGCACCATGTCAAGCGTCGGGATGCCCTCGGTGATCAGCACGACCACGGAGCAGCCCGCGTCTGCGGCCTCCATCGCGGCGTCGGCCGCAAACGGCGCCGGCACGAACACCATCGACACGTCCGCACCCGTGGCAGCGACGGCATCATGGCACGTGTTGAACACGGGCAGGCCGTGTTCGCTCGTCGTCCCGCCCTTGCCCGGCGACACACCGCCGACAACCTTCGTGCCGTACTCGAGACACGCACCGGTGTGAAACGCGCCCGCCTTACCGGTAATGCCCTGGCAGATGACCGTCGTTTCGCGATCGATCAGGATGCTCATGCGCGTAAACCCTTCTTCCTGCCTCGGTTTTCCAATCGCGTGTCTGACCGGCGTCTTTCAGAGCCGCGCCCGTGAGGAAGCGGTTCGGTTTCGTGGGCGCAACCCGCTTCCGTACGCTCGCGGCGCCGATCATCGCGATCCTGCTCAAACACGCTCTGAGAAGACCGTCGTGTTCCCTATTCCACCGGTTCGATCGCGCCACGCCGGCATCAGCGGACGCCCGGCGGTGCGCTACATGGCGGGAGTATCGCCCCTGCCGGCGTCCCTGTCCACGCCGGTTCCGCATGCAAGGGACGGCGGGATACCTCACGCTTCCGGCGGACCTGATCAGAGCCCCAAGGGTAAGCGCGCAGCGTGCGACCGATGCGAGCGTCACACCGGACAACCCGCTCGCGGGCGCTCCGGGGCTCTGATGGAGTTGTGCATGCCATGTTGGCGCCCCTTCCGGTGTCCCGACCAGCGGTCCGTCGGACTACCACGGACCCGGCACGGCGACGGGGCGGTCCGACGGCGCGACGGGTCACGGGGCGGAGGCGCCGTGAGGCGGGGTGTTCTCGTCGGGCGCGTCGCGGTGGACCACGCGACGCGCCTTCATCTCGAATCGCGGAAGCGTCCCCGGGGGCACGGTCTCAACCGCAGGTCGAAACCCGAGCCGATCGCGCACGGCCCGTTGTACGTCCACCGCGAGTGACTCGCGGGTCGCACCCGGCTCCGGCTCGATGTCGATCCGCAGCTCGGCCATGCCGCGGTCGCCGGTGACGGTAAGTCGGAACTCGACGATCTCCACAAACGTGCGGATGACGCCTTCGATCGCGGCGGGAAACACGTTGTTGCCGCGCACGACGAACATGTCGTCGAATCGACCGAGGATGCCGCCTTCCATCCGCGCAAACGACCGTCCGCACCCACACCGCCGCCGGGTCACACACACACGGTCGCCGGTGCGGTAGCGGATGACCGGGCTGCCCCAGCGGCCCAGGTTGGTCACGACGAGTTCACCGCAGCGGCCGTCCGCGACCGGTTCACCGCTGTCCGGGTCGATGACCTCGGCGATGCATTCGCTTTCGCAGAGGTGAACGCCGCCCGGCGCCGCGTCGCACGCGAAACCCAACGGTCCCGCCTCGGTCATGCCGGTGTGGTCGAATACGCGGGCGCCCCACGCATCCTCAAGCCGCGCCCGCGTGGCGGGGATGCTGCCGCCGGGCTCGCCGGCAACGATGAGCGCACGGACCGCGGTGGGGCGCAGGTCGATGCCCTCCTGCGCGGCGACGTGAGCCATGCGAAGTGCGTATGTCGGCGTGCAGCACACGACCGTTATCCCGTGGTCGATCATGAATCGTAGCCTCGCGGCCGTGCTCATCCCGCCGGCGGGTAGACAAAGATGCCCGGCGGCCGCGGCGCGCTCAAAAGCGCCCCAGAAGCCGATGAACGGACCAAACGAGAACGGGAAGAGAAAGCGATCGGCAGCCGTGACGCCGGCGGCTGCGTAGATGATCGCCCAACAGCGATGCCACCAGGTCCAGCTTGCCGCCGTGTCGAGCCAGCGCAGCGGCACGCCGGCGCTGCCCGATGTCTCATGGAGCCGCGTGTACCGCTCGATCGGGTAGGTCAGGTTCGTGCCGTACGGTGGATGGTCGATCTGATCCTGTTGCAGTTCTGACCGCGTCGTGAACGGCAACGCGTCGAGCGAGTCCGTGACCGCGTCGACCCAGCCCGCCTCGGCGCCGGGATCGAGGGCCTTGAGCTTGCGGCGATAGAACGTATTCGTCGCGAGCACGTCGCGCAGCATCGCCGAGAGCTTACGCCGTTGGAGCGCGCGAAGCGCCGTGTGGTCGAGCGTCTCTTCCGCCGGGAGGTAGTGTCCCATCGTGGGGACATCGTAGCCGTGCGTGTGCGTGCGTTCCAGACGGCCATGACGCGATGGCCGTACCCCGGCGACGGCAGCACCGCGCGGGGATCCATCCGGCGCGTCACAACCCGATACACCGGGTCGCTTCGCTGCGCGCCGCGCCTAGGACGCATGCATCCCAAACCCGACGCCACGCACCCTTTTCCGAACGCCGACCGTGACGGAGGGGCTTGTACCGCGCACGCCAAGCGGGTGTTTGAGTAGGATCGCGATGAGCCGAGCCGCGAACCGCCGGGGAACGGCTTGCGCTCATAACACCGGACCACTTCCCTGCGGACGTGGCTCGGAGAGAGGGTCCTCCAACACACGGCCGTCAGGGTGGCATGCACGCGCTAGGAGCCCGTATACGCCCCTCGAAACGCCGCCGAGTCGTCGAGATCGATGTCGCCATCGAGGTCAAAGTCGCCGGCCGCACACGCCGACCCGACCGGGTTCGTCGTCGGCCCGGTGAAACACGCGCGGAACGCGAGGTAGTCCTGGATGTCAACGGCGATATCGGCGTCGAAGTCGCCCGTGCCGGCCTGGGCGAACTGAGCATTGACCTGGCAAGTGTAGCTGAACGTGAGCGGCTCGCCCGGGTTTTGCGGGTTTTCCAGGGTGCCCGTATCCGTTCCGGCCCACTCCATGAGGATCGTGCCCGTCACGGCGGTATCGAACCCCACGATGCCGTTCGACGTGCTCTCGAGCACGACCGGCGACTCGACGCCGAACAGGCTCAGATCGCCCTCGAAGAAGATTTCATAGAGTTCGGTCGTCGTGTACGCACCGGTCTCGGGGTCGAACGTGCCGCTCGACGAGTCCGGAACGATGCCGATCGTGATCGCGCCGGTGCTGATGCCGCCGGGCAGCAAGAGCGGATCGACGTCCTGATGGTAGTCCACGAACCGCGCGGTACCCGCGTCGGGATCGATGTCGAGCACGTAGTACGTCGTCGAGATGAACGCCTGCGTAACGAGGTCCGGGTTGAACGGTTGATCGGGATCGTTGAAATCCAGCGTGAAAAAGTTGTCGAGCTTCGGGTGGTCGTCACATACGAGGTACTTCGACTCCCCCCTCGCCACGCCCACCGTCACCACAGCGCCCATCATACCCGCACACAGCAGCCGCCCCACGCCATCGGTTCGCTTAGTCATACGCATCTGACATCGCTCCTCATCACTGACCCACGTCGCTTGCACCGCGCTGAGGTGGGGAAGACGCAACCTGCCTCCCACACCGCAGCCGTACCGTTGTGCCCGGACATCCGGACCCGAATCCCACGTCGTCGCTCGCCCGCCGCGGCTAGCATACACACGGGCGACGCTCAAGCAAGATGCCACGCGGAGCCGGTCGTAACGAGATCGTAACGCGTCGCGCGCTCCATCGCACGGCTTGTGTAGGCGTGACGGTCTCGCGTGCGTGTTCCGGTGTATCGAGCCCATGCCGTTCGCGTGGATACCGTCGTCCGGTGCGCTTGTTCCCGGTCATTCACCGCCGCCATCGGAAAAGCTGCACCGTGTGCTGCGGCAACAGAGCATCGCGCGAGGCGACTAGGATCCGCGCTGCGGACCCTCGTAGCCCGGCACGATGAGCCGGACGGTCCGCACAACGGACCCTACGAGACACGCGCGGTGGCCCCTCTCTCTGGAGGTGGGCGACGCGCATCGGGCCTGCCACGCGCGTCCCTCACGGCGGAAGCGAGGAAGCGCAAAACGCGCAAGACTGGGCGTGTCGCAACACTACGCCGGTGTGAGAATCGACAGGGGGACGTCTCGGTTCGTGTGACTGGCGGCGCCGGGCGTCGCGGTCCGTTGCGGCGCCGGTACGTGGATCGCTGCGACCGATCGCTCATCGAGAACCGGTTCGTCGAGGGGTATAGTCCAGAAGTCCTCCTTGCGGGCGTCGACCCATTCGCGGCATACGAAGCCACGGCGCCCGATCTTCCGCCGGAGGATGATGTAGCAGAACGCGTGCACGCAATCGGAGATGTGGCCGAAACTGCGGATGCTGCATAGCCGCCGCCAGAACACGATCGGCCGTCTGTAGAAGACCTTGTACGCACGGCGGTACGCGTCGGCGATTTCCTCCGGCGTCACGGTCGGCAGCGTCATGATCGTGCCGCTGAGTTCATATTCGCCCCAGTCTTCGGTATTGAGGTAGCCGTTGCGTTTCGCCCACACGAACATCTGTGTGCCGGGATACGGCGTCGTGACGTTGAAGATGGCCAGGTCGGGATCCAGCTTGACGGCGTAGTCGAGGGTCCGCTCCATGGACGCCACGGTCTCACCTGGATTGCCAAACATAAACGCGGCGCGAACCTCAAGCCCCGCGCGACGCGCGACGCGTATCGCCCACTCCGTTTTCCGCCGATCTATCGGCTTGCGAATCCGTCGCAGGATCTCGTCGTCGCCGCTCTCGACGCCGAAGAGCACTTGATGGCAGCCGGCGTCGCGCATCGCGCGCGCCATCCGCTCCGTGAGACAGTCGGTCCGCACGAACGCGGTCCAGCTCACACCGAGCCGCCGCGCCTTCATGAGTGCGCAGAACCGCAGCACGTTGCTCTTGAAGATCGTGAACGTGTCGTCGTAGAACTGGATCTCGCGAATGCCGTACGTGCGGCGAAGGTGTGCGATCTCCTCGACGACGCGGTCGGCCGACCGCGATCGCAGCGTGGTCTCCGCGCTGTTGCAGAACGTACACTTACCCGGGCATCCGCGTGTCATGAGCATGTTGATCGCGGGGAGCCTGCGGTACGCACCGATCGCGGGATAGTACCGGTGCATCGGGACGAGGTGGTACGCCGGCGCGGGGAGTGCGTCCAGGTCGGTGATCACGTCGGCGGCGGCGTTCTGCACCACCCGGTCGCCGACACGGTAGCTGATGCCGCGGATCTCTGCCCACGGCGTTCCCGACGCGATCTGTGCGAACGTGACTTCGCCGTCACCGCGCAAGACGATGTCAATCGCGTCGTTCTTAAGACACTCCGTCGGCATGGCGTCGGCGTGGACACCACCGGCGACGACCACGCAGTCCGGGTGCACTTCCTTGACGCAACATGCCACGCGATTCGCGGCGATCGCCGTCGCGGTCATCATGCTGATCCCGACGTACCGCGGCGCCAGCCCCTGCAACGCGTCGCGAAACTCGGTGATCGTCCACTGTTCGACGTGAAGATCGATGACCCGGACACGGAAGCCCTCGCGCTCGGCGTAGGCCGCAACGCTCAAGAGCCCCAGCGGCGGCATCGCGCCCTTGATGCCGTGCCAGATGTTCTGGTCTTTGCTGATCCACGGCGGGTTCACGAGTAGTACGTCAACCGGGTCGACGCCGGCTGACGTTGTCGGTGCTCGGGTGGATCGAGCGGGCGGTTTCTTCGGCATGTTGAGGTACCCTGGCGGTCCAACGGATCGTTGCTCGTCTTATCGGAGCGCAACGGGTCGGCGTGAAGTAAGTCATACGGTCTTGGGAGCCGGCGCCGGCGGACAGACCGACCGACGCGAGGCGGGCGAGAGGGCTGGCGATCCGACCGCACACGGCGCGGAGCGTGTATGAAGAGCTGTGCGCGAGCCTGAACCGGGAGCGCGAAGCGCCTGCTGAGCCCCGATCCCGACACGGCGCGCGGCGCGGCGAAAGCCTCACCACCCTTCCTCGAGACTTGTTCGACACGCGCCGAAAGTGTCTTCGAGAAGCGTCGCGATGAGCGGTGCCGAGACTGCGGCGGAGCGGCCTTCGCCCACGGCACAAAACCGGTTCCTCCCGTACGCGCCTCGGAAAAGCGCTTTTCCAACACGCCCTCGGGCCGCGGTCGCCGCATGCGCCGTCAGGTTCGACCTGCACCGGCCCGCGATTCCATCCGATAATACCGGCGCAGGGCTCCGATGCCGCGTCACGACACGACCCCGTAACGACACGACCCGAGGCTTCGCCCGAACCCATCGCCACTTCATGGACAGGACACGGATACAACACGGGACTCGTGCGGCCATGTCCGCCGCCGGGTCATCGGATGGGACGCCGCTACGCGACGCCTGGGCGCAGCGCGGCTCATCATGGCTGGCCGACGTGTCACGGCCGGGCCGTTCGTCGCGGCTGGTGATATGGGCCGACGTGGCGGTCATCGCGCTGCTGAGCGTTGTCGCGCAAATGACACACTTTTCCGCGCAGAAGGGGCGAACGGTCATCAACGGCGATTCCGCGCAGTTCGTCGCCGCCGCCGAGGCGCTCGTGAGCGGAGACAAAACACCGCACTTCGAGATGCGCAAGCCGGCGTATTCGCTGCTCCTGGCGGGGTTGCTGCTGCTCGGTGGAAACCTGGGTTGGCCCGCGATCGCCTGGAATCACGCCTTGCTCGCGACGTTGCCGCTCGCGGCGTATGGACTCGGGATGCACTTTCGGTCGCGACGTCTCGCGTGGTTCGCGGCTGTGCTGACCGTGGTCAGGCTTCAATACGTCGTATACGCCGACCGACTCATGAGCGAGGCGCTCTACACGTGTCTGCTTTCATTCGGCGTGCTCACGCTCGTCGTTGGTCTATCCCGGACACGGGTCAGGTGGCTCTGCGGTGCGGGTTGCCTGCTCGCGCTGGCGTGGCTCACACGCGCATCCGCAACGGCCGTGCTACCGGCCACGCTGGCCATTATCGTGTGGACCCACCGCCACGCTTGGCGCCGCGCGGTGCTCTGCACAGCCGCGTTCGGAGCGCCCATGGTGTGCGCCGTCGTGTTGGAGTGCGGCCTCAACGCGCGATATGCAGGGCGATTCAAGACATCCACCGGTACGGCCGGCACGTCGCTGCTCTTGCGGATGCGGCATGATCAGGGTGCGCCCATGCCGCCTGGCGCCGCCGCCGCCACGCTGCTCGGCCTGCTGCCGGAGCGGAGCCCGACGAACGCGTACATCGCGCACCCGCTCGACGTATGGGTGGCCCGATACCACGCCCTCCACGATCGCGGCATGGACGAATGGAGTTTCGACCGGCTCATGGGGCGTGTCGCCCTGGACATGGCATGGCGTGATCCGGTGGCGTTTGCCCGTCATACCGCGGCCGTGTTCGCACATCACGTGTTGCGCCGCCCGGGGCGGTTCCCGCTCGCGCCGAGGCTTGAGCCACGCCGACGGAGAGGCATCGTTCATCCGGACGCACCGGACCGCGCCACCGGCGAGCGGTATTGGTTCGCGTATTGGGGTCTGCCCCATCTCGCCGAGGACGAGGCGGTACAACTCGTCGACCGGATGAAGGCCGCCGCCGATCAGACGGCGCCGTTCGCCCATGCGCGGATCTGGTCGATCCTCCGCTACCTGCGGGCGAAGCCACCGGTAGCGGCTACGCTCGATGCCTTGCACGCGGTGTCGATGCTCTGGCCGGGCTTCGCCCTCGTGGCGTGTGCGTTGACCGGCATACAGCGACGGACATGTGCCGTACTCGCGGCGGTCTACGTACTTGACGCGTTGATGATCGGCGTTCTCATCGCCGCGAACGAGCGGATGAGCTTCGTATGGATCGTGACTGACACGACACTGGCCGCTACGTTCGTCATGTTGCTCGCCGCATGGACGATGCGTTACGCACGACGCGCGCTAGCCGGGCTGAGGACATGCCGGCTCGCACCGAGTGGGTCGGGCTCAAGACCGCTCGACCCGGAGACGTTGCACGGGAGCCTTCGTGTTAGGACTCCAGCAACGCGGGCCCGGCGCGGACTATTCAGGCGTGCCCACCATGACCAGGGATTGCCCGAAGGGAAAACGAATCAACCGCTCGAACGCATCCAGGAACGGAACCAAGTGGTTGAACGTCCGTGCGGCTTGTCGTGAGAGCGTGGTACGCCGTCGCACGCAACCTTCCCATATCCACCCGAAGTAGCCGATCGCGTTCATGTATGAGCTGGCCGCCACGCTCAAACCGGCCGCTGCAAACGCCCGCCGCAAGCTCCGACGGTTATAGCGGCGCCAGTGGCCGAACGATCGATCCAGCGACCCGAACGCGCTCATGTGTGCGGGAACGAGAATCACCACCCGCCCGCCGGGACGGCTTAGCGCGCGCATGATCCGCAGTGCTTCGACGTCGTCCTCGATGTGTTCGAGCACGTTCAGGCAGACGATTGAGTCGAACGACCCGGCGGCCACACCCTCGCGCGGGCAGTCCTGGAGGAGAAACGGTTCGACCGCGACGTTCCGGTGGTCCGCGAACCGGGCCCGCGCTCTTTGCAACGACGGGGGGTAGGGTTCCAGGCAGGTGACATGCGGTTGGTTGAGAAGGAACTGGGTAATGTTGCCGATCCCGCCGCCGACTTCGCAAACCGCCCCGCTGATAAACGGTCGGACCTTGGTAAAGATCCAGTGGTTGTACTCGTAGAGCTCGTCGATCAGCTCGAGCGATGTGTGGACCGCGTGGGCGTCGGCGTGCTCGGCCGCCGCGCGTGCGGCGAACGCCCCGACGTAGGATTCCGATACGACAGTGCTCGCGCCGATGCTGGCCTGACCCATTCATCATCTCCCGCTGCGCCTTGTGCCGGACCGCGACGAGTCGCACAGGCCGCGACGGCCCGGTTCAAGATCATCGTGAGCGACGCGCCACGATGAGCCCCGGGCCGATCTTCCCCACGCGCCAAACACCCCACCCGGCGAATTCCAGGCACGATCCGCGGGCCGTCGGCCCCGCTGGCCGAAAACACCCCTCGGTCTCGTAACCGAATCGCCCGGTGAGCTGGTCCGCCGTCCCACCCTCGCGCCCGTCATCGAAGTCCATGCAGCCGGAACTCGACCACACCAGGTACCGGAGGCCTCGGACATCGAAGGCGTGCCGCACCGTCTGCACGCGGGACACCGCATAGCCTTTATCGGACAGGTGTCGGACGTGCTGCAGATCGCAACGCACCCCCACCCATCGATCCAACCAACAACTTCGGCGCTGACGGCAGGCGGGTTCGCGTCTGTCCCGCTCAAGCGATGGGCCGTCCGGCTGCAAGCGCTGTCTGGTCGGGCGTTTCGTCAAGACCCACCCGCTTAGCTTCCGATAAGCCCAGTACGATGACCTCAGGCGCACGTGCCATTCCAGCGGAGGGTAGCGGACCCGCACACGGTGGACCGTCGTCGGGCGTGTCGGCATCGTGTGACGCCGACGTGTGGGTGCACCCGACCGCGATCTGTGCATCGGACCGGGTCGGCCCCGGTACGCACGTCTGGGCGTTCGCGCACGTCATGGGCGACGCGCAAATCGGCGCGCGGTGCAACATCTGTGACCACGTATTCATCGAGTCGGGCGTCACCATCGGCGACGGGGTGACGGTCAAGAACCGATCGCTTTTGTTCGAGGGCGTGACGCTGGAGGACCATGTCTTCGTCGGGCCCGGTGTGATCTTCACGAACGATCGATACCCACGCAGCGCACGCATGCCCGAAGTGGCCGACCACTACAGCGACAAGGCGCATTGGCTTGTTCCCATCGTCGTGGAGCACGGTGCGTCGGTCGGGGCCGGCGCTACGATCGTAGCGGGTGTTCGCATCGGCGCATTCGCGATGGTCGGGGCCGGCGCGGTCGTCACGCGCGACGTGCCTGCGCATCGTCTGGTTGCCGGTCGTCCGGCCAAGCCGGTGGGGTGGGTGTGTCTTTGCGGCGAACCGCTTCGCGACGGCCTGACATGCGCGCGCTGCGGGCGGACGCACGAGCTTGTCGACGACCGGCTGTGTTGCATGGAGCCCGAACATGTATAGAGGCAAGCGGATCATCGCGCTTGTCCCCGCGTACAACGAAGAGGCCAAGATCGGCCGTGTCGTGGAACGCACAGATCCCGACTTGGTCGATACCTTGCTGGTCATCGACGACGGATCGACCGACCGCACGGCGGACGTGGCCCGCGAGAAGGGCGCCGACGTGCTGTCGCTTGACAAGATGCGTGGTGTCGGGGCGGCCCTGCGAATGGGCATCGCACA
>JBHHVO010000005.1:0-25954 GCA_046754365.1 Phycisphaerae bacterium
ATTCCCGCCGGAACTGGCCGGGCGAACGCGGGTGGGGGGGTTGTTCGATCCGAACGTGGAAAGGATCGTCGCGCTGCGCCCCGACCTGGTGGTGTTGCGCGGTCGGAATGAGCCGGTGGAACGGCTCTGCCGCGATCGGCACATCCGCGTGTACCATGACCGCACCGAGACGCTCGCGGATGTCGCGACGTGCATCGTCGACCTCGGTCGCGTGCTCGATCGGGAGCGCGCGGCGGAGGATCTCGTCCGGCGGTTTCACGCACGGATCGGGGCGATCCGGGAGCGGACGGCGGGGCGGCGCCGGCCCCGCGTGTTCGTGACGCTCAACCGAAACCCGCAGCAACTCGGGCACCTGCTCACCGCGGGCAAGGGCACATTCATTACCGAGATGATCGAGATCGCCGGCGGCGTCAACGTGTTCGGTGAGGTCGAGATGGCGTATCCCCAGGTGAGCGCGGAGGCGATCGTCGCGAAGCGTCCGGACGTTATCATGGAACTCATGCCCGAGGTCGCGGCCGGGGACGCACCGGCGGTACGACGCGTCGTGCTGGAACAATGGTCGGAGTCGTCGACGCTACCGGCCGTGCGAAACGAACGCATCCATATCATGTTCGACGCGAATGCGCTGATCCCGTCGCCGCGGTATGTGGAGGTGATCGACAAGGTCTCGCGCGTGCTGCACCCGGAGCCCGGTGGTGATCGATAGCGCGACACCGACCGTTACGGTTTCCGGTGTGCGGTTCGGGTATGCGGACCGCGCCGAGTTCCTTGGTCCGATCGACGTGTCCGCCGCCGGCGGGGCGTGCTGGGCGATCGTCGGGCCGAACGGCGCGGGCAAGAGCACGCTCCTGCGGCTGCTCGCGGGTCTGCGACGTCCGTCGGCCGGTGCGATCATGATGGACGGCGTGTCGTTGACCGGCATGTCGCCGCGGCAGCGCGCGCGGCGCATCGCGTTTGTGCCGCAACAAGCGCCGGTGGACCCGCTGCTCACCGCGCGTGACGTCGTCCTGATGGGTCGGTATCCACACCGCGGGTTCTCGTTGTTCGAGTCGCCGGACGACCGTCGGATCGCCGAAGCGGCGATGCGCGCGACGCAGACGGACATGCTGGCGGATCGACGGCTGGCCACGCTTTCCGGTGGCGAGGCGCAGCGTGTGCATGTGGCGGCGGCGCTGGCGCAGCGTCCGTGCACGCTCCTGCTGGACGAGCCGACGACGTCGCTCGATCTCAAGCATCAGGTGGGGACGTTTCGCATCCTGGCCGACCTCGCGCGGCGTGGCGGGCTGCTCGTGATGGTCGTGACGCACGATGTGAACCTCGCCGCGCGGTTTTGCACGCACGTGGTGTTGCTCAGCGACGGGAAGCAGGTCGCGACGGGGCCGCCGGCCGACGTGATTACGCCGGACGTGTTGGAGCCGGTGTATGGTGTCACGATGATGACACTTTCCGACGCGGCGGATCCGGAGCGACGCTGGGTCGTGCCGGTGGACGTCGCCGGGCGGGCGACGCGATGACCGCGCGGCGCTACGTTACGCGTCTGGGCGTGTGCATGGCCGGGCTCGTCGTGCTGCTCGTGCTGAGCCCCGGGATCGGGACGGAATCCGCGTCGTACGGCTGGTGGGACGTCTGGCGGGTGCGGCTAGGGATCGCGATACCGGTCGAAGAACTCCAAGCCCGGCCGTTTGCGGACGTTGACGGGGATGGTGTTGTGTCACCGGAGGACGCCGCCGGCTTTGCCGACGCCGCCCGGTACGTCGGGGCCGCGCGGCTCGCGCGTTCGCTCCGCGCGCTGCAGGTCGGCATGACGCTTGCGCTGTGCGGCGCGACGTTTCAGGTGTTGTTTCGCAACCCGCTCGCGACTCCGTATACGCTGGGCGTCGCGGGCGGTGGGTCGCTCGGGGCGCTTATCGCGATCCGCGTGGGGTTCACGTTTGCGTGGTTGGGCGTGTCGAGTCTGGCCGTGTCGGCGTTTGTCGGGGGGATCGGCGTCGTGGCGGCGGTGTTGTTCATCGCGCGGGGTGCGCGGGGTCTTACGTCGAACGAGCTTCTGCTCGCGGGCGTTACGATGGGGCTGTTCTGCTCGGCGATGATGATGCTGATTACGGTCGTGTCCGACGAGCGTGCGACGTTTCGGATGGTGCGTTGGATGATGGGCTCGCTCGACGCCGTGTCGCCGGTGCAGCGCGTCACGATGCTGCCGCTGCTGGTGCCGGCGTGGGTCGTGCTGATCGGCAGTGCGCGGGGGCTGAATCAATACCGCGTCGGTGATGACGTGGCGGCGACGCGGGGGGTGAACGTCGCGCGGCTTCAGGGCGGCTGCGTGCTCGTGGCGACGGTCGCGACGGCGGCGGTCGTGGCGACATGCGGACCGATCGGGTTTGTCGGGCTCGTCGTGCCGCAGATCGCGCGGCTCATCGTCGGCGCCGACTGCCGGATCCTGCTGCCGACGTCGGCTTTGATCGGCGCCGCGTTCCTTGTGGTCTGCGACTGGGGCGCACAACTCGCGATGCCGGTCGCCGGTTGGATGCTCGGGCGGGAACTCGGCAGCGCGACGTTGCCGATCGGCGTCGTGACGGCGGTCGTCGGGGTACCGACGTTCTTGACACTTCTGCGCACGCGGGCGGGCTGACCCACGCGCGGTGGGGCCGGTGTTTCACCTGCGTCCAGCATGTGCGATATGAAGCACCACTTGTCGAGTGTGGGGGATGGCGGCCGGGGTGTCATGGGTTGAGGTGAGCGCGTCGGGCGGTCGCGTCCGATGAGTGATGCCGGTACGGCAGGCCCGCGTGGTGGGGCGCTGCGCGGTCCGGGAGCACTTGCGATGTCGGTCGGTGCGCTATGTCCGGAGGCGGCGAGGCTCGCGGCGTTTTGCCGCGACGCGCTGTCGCCGCAGACCGCTGCGACGGTGGAGCGGCATCTTGCCGCGTGCCGGCCGTGTCGGGAGCGCTACAGCGAACTCGGTCGCGGCGCGCTGGGTCCGGACATACCGGAGTGTTTCGTGGTCAAGGAGCTTGGGCGCGGGCGGTTCGGGGTGGTGTATCGCGCGTGGTGGTTGACGCGTCCGCCACGGCTCGTGGCGCTGAAGGTGCTTGCGTCTGCGGGTCGGATGGAAGCGAGCCGGTTCGAGCGCGAGATCGCGGTGCTCAAGCGGATCGATTCTCCGGGGATCGTGAAGTGTCTCGCGTCGGGGCGGGCGGGGTCGTGCCACTACTACCTCATGGAGCTCGTGGACGGGCGGCACCTGGACAAGTACCTCGCGTCGCACACGTCGAACGTGCTGGAGCGGTTGGGGGTGCTCGAGCGGGTATGTCGCGCGGTGGCGGACGCGCACGCGCAGGGTGTCGTGCACCGGGACCTTAAGCCGCGGAACATCCTGATCGACGACGCGGGGCAGCCGCACATCCTCGACTTCGGGATTTGCATGCTCGAGCCGGATGCCGGGCGCACGTGGGCGCAGTGCACGATCACGCAGCCGGGCGACGTGATCGGTACGCTTAAGTACATGTCGCCGGAGCAGGCGTGGGGCGGTGCGGCGGGTCCGATCGACTTTCGGAGCGACGTCTGGGCGCTGGGGGTGATGCTGCATGACATCGTGACGGGTGGGGCGTATCCGTACTCGCTCAAGTCGACGGCGGATAAGCCGGTGCACGAGGCGCTGCTGGAGCGGATCCGCAAGGAGCTGCCCAGGCTGCCGCGGCTCGACGGGCTGCCGCGTGGTCGGGATCTTGAGACCCTGCTGGAGCGGTGTTTGGCTTGGGAACCGGACCGGCGGATTGAGTCGGTGGCGGCGCTCGCGGAGGACCTTGGACGGTATGGGCGCGGGGAGCGGATCCGGACCCGGCCGCTCGGGTGGGGGTATCGGATTCGGCGCGTTGCGGTCGGCGCGGCGGCTCGATCACGGTGGATGTTTTCGGCGGGGCTGGTAGCGCTGGCGGGCGTGGCGCTGTGGGTTTCGGCGTTGCTGCTCGGGATCGCGTGGTGCGTGACGGGTCGTGACTATTACGGTGGTGGTGGGGCGTCGGCGCGGGCCGGCGATACGCATGACGCGCGCGACGGGATCGCGATTGTCGGTGTTTCTGACGATACGGTTGGGGCGGTGGTGGGGTTTGCGTCGGCGCACGGTCTGGGGGGTGTTACGGCGGACATGAAGTCGTGGCGGGGCGTGCACGGGCATGTCATGGAGCGGCTCGCGCGGGCTGGTCCGAAGGCGGTCGTGTGGGATTACTACTTCCGGACGCCGCAGCCCGGGGATGCTCGGTTTGTGGCGGGTGTGCGGGCGCTGGAGCGGCGCGGGGTTCCGGTCGTGCTGGCGGCGGCGGCGTATGGCGACGACGGGACGCCGGAGCTGAGCCCGACGATCCGGGCGGGTCTGGCGGGCGGGTTGCGTTACGGCGGGATCGTAGCGCGTGACATGGTTCGCCGGCCGGCGGAGTTTGTGCTGGCGATTCGTCGCGCGGACGGTCGTGTCATTCCGAGTCTGTCGCTTACGGCGCTTGCGGCGGTGCTGCATCCGGACGCGGGCCTCGATGTGGCGTGGCGTCGGCGCCGGACGCGGATGGAGCTGTTGTACCGGCTTGCACCGGGTTCGTATCGGCGCGAGCGTGACGCGGTGGATTTCACGAAGGCGTTCAAGGCGGGTCGGACGCGGCTGGCCGTGCGGGCGGGTGATATGCTGGCGTGCACGACGTTCGTGCTGGATCGCCCGGAGCGGTGGCGGGCGCGGACGTTGGCGTACGAGGCGCTGCTGTCTTGTTCGGACGACGCGCTGCGGTCGCTGGTGGGGGGGCGTGTGCTTATCGTGGGCGATGTGCGCAAGGCGCGGTGGGGCTTTCGGGCGGATCGCCACCGCGTCAAATACGGCGCTCGGATCGTGGACGGCGTGCCGGGGTGCTATTTGATGGCGGACGCGGTCGCGGGGCTGCTGGATCGGCGGTACATGCGGTCGGCGTTTCCGCTGCAGCCGGAGACGTTTCTGGTGATGATGGTGTTGGCGGCGGTGGGGTGCTTGCTGCCGATCAAGCTGGCGGCGACGCCGGCGCTGGACCGGCGGGCGGCGCGGCGGGTCGTGTGGTGCGGGCTGTTGGGCGGCGCCGGTGTGTGTTTCGTGGTGATGACGGTGGCGACGACGTGGACGGGGGTTCACGCCGGGATGGCCGGGTTCGCGCTGTTGGCGCCGATGGCCGGTGCGTTCTGGGTGGAGTTCGCCCGGAACCGGCACCGGATCCTGGACAGCAGCCGTCGGGCGCTGCTGAGCCTCGCGTCTGCGGCGGACGGGACGGTCACACTTGCGCCGCGGCGACGGAGATCGCCGAAAGCAGCAAGATGACGACCGCGGCGACGGCGGGGACGACGCGTGCGGCCCAGCGGATCGCCGTGTCCTCGCGCACGGAGACGGGAAAGACCACCACGGGATCGCCCCTTACGCTTCCATGCCGATGTTGATGAGGGGGATCAACCCCTCAAGCACATCGATGATCCAAAGGAAAAACGCCATGACTCACTCCTCGACAACCACTGGAACATTTCGGCTATCGTGCAGGTGCGACGGGCTTCGCAAGGCAGGCTCGACACCCCGTCACACCGTAAACGGCGTTTGGGCGCCTATGTGCATCGTCGAATCGGCGCGGGTGTAGAAGTTGAAAACGCGCGAAGTGGCGAAAAAAAAGCAGTTTGTGCGTCTGCACCACGGTGCGGCGATACACGCGCGCGGTGCCACGCGTTGAAACACTGCCACGGCGTGGCACGTCGGGGACGATCGACGGTGTCGTGGGCAGGGTGCGCGGGGTGCCCCATCCTTTCCGTAGGAAAGGGTGGGGGACGGATCGGGTCCCGGCGAGCGATCGGCGCCTTTGTCCGTCCCCTAGCCTTGGCTGCGCGACAGCCTTGGCTGCGCGACGGATGGGGACGCGCCATCGGTGAAGGGTGGAGGACGGAGATGATGCGGGATAGACTACGGGGCTGCCGAGTAAGCTTCGCCGTTACGATGAGTACGGTCACGTTCATTTCTTAACGATCTCATGTTTTCGTCGGCTCCAGTTCTTCGATCACGATCCGGTCAAACAGGTTGTCGTGGACGGTATGAACCGTACGCGGGCGAAGCTACGTATTCGTTGGGTCGGGTACGTCGTGATGCCGGAGCACGTGCATCTGCTCGTGTTCCCGATGCCCGTCGGTGGGCATGCGCCGATTGGGATATCAACCGTGCTGCATGACCTCAAGCAATACGTCGGGCGACACGGCCAGGAAGCCCTCCGCTCGATCTGGCGTGACGCGCGCAGCCTGGGCCGTCCGCGGATGGATGCCTGGGCCTTGGGTTCCGGGGCGAAGCCGTTTTGGAAGACGCGTGCCTATGACTTCAACGTGACGAGCGAGAGGACGCTGCACGCTAAGCTGGACTACATGCACAAGAACCCGATCAAGCGTGGGCTCGTGGAACGGGCTGAGCAGTGGGTCTGGAGCAGCTATCGGTACTACGAATGCGAAGATGGCTCCGTGATCCCGATGGACTGGGACGGGTCGTGGCCCATCGTGTGATTTGTGCATCCCGGATCATTCGCGTCGCGTGTCGCAGGGTGGCCCATTCTTTCCGAAGGCAGGGGTGCGGGGTGGATTGGTTCGCGGCGAGCGATCGGCGCGCTTGTCCGTCCCCCACCCTTCGCTGCGCGAAGGATGGGGCACCCACTCCATACCCGGGAACGATGCCACGCCCTGGCACGTGCCGTGCGTCCACAGGGTGTCCGATCCTTTCCGGAGGAACGGGCGGGGCACCCACGTGGGAGCGGCGGGCATGCCTCCCCCACGGACTGTTGATCGCGAAGTGACAAGAGAACGGCCGCACGCACGTGGCGGGATCACCACGTGCGCGCGGCCGAGTTGTTACGGATTCGTTCTCCGCGTGGGCGATTGCTGCCTACACGGCGTCTATGGGCACGGATTGTCCGAGCAGACGGCGCCCGGTATCAGGGTGCCCGGGATGGCATCACAGTCGGCGAGTGTGAAGTCATCGTCGCACACCGTATTGCCATCGACGTCGAGGGAACAGCATGCCCCTATGGGCTCGCAGGTCACGTCCTTGCAGCACGTGGCTTCGGTGAACGTGTTCTCCGCCGGGCAGTCCGACATGTGGACCTCGTCGCATGTGCCGTTCGTGGTATCGCAGCACGCACCCTTGGGGTCCGGCGGGTCCGGATCGCTGTCCGAATCACTGTCGGAGCCGCTGTCGGAGCCGCTGTCGGAGTCGAGGTTGCAGCTATCGGAGTCACTGTCCGAGTCGCTGTCGCCGTCGCTGTGACTGCCGTCGCCGTCGCTGCTGGCGGTGACGTCGGCCGTGACCGGGTCGTACGGCTCCCACGTTTCGTCGATGCCGTCGCACTCCATTTCCAGGACATCGTCGACGCAGCCGGCGTCGTTGCAGCAGCTACCGAGTTTGGCGGCCGTGCTGCTCTTGAGGGCCGCGCCGCCGAAGAGGCCGCCTCCGCCGCAGCCGAGCAGGGCCGCGATGCCCCCGGTACTACACACCGCTACCATGTACCGAATACGTTTGGCTGTCATGTTTCCATCTCCCCCAAAAAAAGCCGTAAGTCGTGTGTCGGCACGTCGACGGTCGTCCGCGCGACGTCCTGTGCACGACACCAGCCAACCTGGTCGAAAGTACGATACTCGTGCGCGCGGCGTCCAAGCGAAAACCGGGATTTCCCGGAAGTTTCGCTTGATCGGACGTGGTTGTGCCCAGTTTCGGCGTGAGGTGGCGCGGACGTGGGGAGTATGGCGCAACCCGGGGGTGTGCGCGGCTAGGGGAGGAGGTCGCGCAGGCGGCGCTTGAGGATCTTCCCGGTCGGCCCGGTGGGGAGCTCGTCTCGGACGTAGACCTGCCGGGGGACCTTGAAGCCGGCGAGGGTGGACTTGACGCAGCGGCGGAGCTCGGGCTCGGTCACGCCGGCGCCGGCGCGTGGCAGGACAAACGCAACGGGGACCTCGCCGCGTCGATCGTCCGGTGCGCCGATGACGGCGGCCTGTAGGACGTCCGGGTGGCGCTCGAGGACGGCCTCGATCTCGCGCGGATAGACGTTCTCGCCGCCGACGATGAGCATCTCCTTGGACCGGCCGACGATGGACAGGAAGCCGTCGGCGTCGACGCGGCCGATATCACCGGTGTGGAACCAACCGTCGGCGTCGATGACGCGGGCGGTGTCGTCGGGCCGGTTGTAATACCCTTTCATAACGCCGGGGCCGCGGACGAGGATTTCGCCTTCGGGCGTCGCGGTGTCGGTTGTCGGCCGGGGGTGTGTATCGGTCGTGGTCGCGATGCGGACCTCGACGTTGCGTATCGGTCGGCCGACGGTCCCTTGACGATACGCATCGACGGCGCAGGTGGAGATGATCGGCGATGTTTCCGTGAGTCCGTAGCCTTCGTGGAGCGTGACGCCGAAGCGCCGCTGAAACCCGTCGCGGAGCGTGTCGGGGAGGGGTTCGCCGCCGCTGACGGCCAGGCCGACGGAGCGGAACGCGTCGGGCGCGGCGGACTTGGTTCTGAGCAGGGCGGCGTACATGCTGGGGATCGCGAGCATCATCGAGACGGCGTTGGTCTTGACGGTGTTGACGACGGTCATCGGCTTGAAGCGCGGCATCGCGAAGACGCTGGCGCGCAGGAGGACGGGTACGAGGACGGTGCCGGTGAGGCCGTATACGTGAAACGGCGGGAGGATGTTGAGGAACCGCTGCCCTGGGGTGATGTTGAGGGAATGGATGGTGTCGGCGGCGTTGCTGTGGAGGTTGCGTTGGGTGAGTTGTACGCCCTTGGGCGCACCGGTTGTGCCGGAGGTGTAGAGCAGGACGGCGGTGTCGTCCGGCTCTGCGGGCGGCGGCGCGGGGGTTCGGCGGATGATCGCACCGAGCATGTGCCGCTTGAGCGGTAGATCGTCGAGGAAGATGGTTCGCGCGGGGAGTTGCGCGGTGGTGTCGGCGAAGTGGCGGATGGAGACGATGATGTCGATGCCGGCATCCTCGACGATCGGGTGGAGCTCCTCGGGTGACAACAGGAAATTGAGCGGGACCGCGATGCGCGAGGCCCAGAGCGCGCCGAAGAGCGTGGCGGGGAACGTCGCGCCGGCGGGCAGCATGATGCCGACGCGGGGCTCACCGGTCTCACGGTCGACGATGCCGCGCAGGACGGAGGCGAGCCGCGTGAGTTGGCGATAGCTTACGGCGAGTCGTCCATCATCGACGGCGAGCGTGGCCGGGGCGTGGCGATTAGCATCGAGGAGGGCGGTGACCAACATGGTGTGTGTGTCCGCAAGGCTCGGCCGGACCACGGCGCTGGGATGACCCGGCAGGCGCGCAGCATAGGCCCGTAGCGGGGGCGTGTCCACCGTGTGCGGTGGTGCACGACGATGCGGAGTGCGTGGCGACGCCGGGTACGGGGACGGGTGACGCGTTGCGGGCCGCGGGTGCCGGGCGTTGTGTGCGGGCGTGTCGAAGCAGGGAGGGCGCTGCTCCGGCCCACAGCCACGTATGGTGTCGCGCCCGTAGCGCAGCAGGGGCCTCGCCGTCCCGGTTCGGGGTCAAGAAGCCGGTGGCTCAGCGGGAGCTTCGCCCTCCCGGTTCGGGTGGGTCATCGATCAGCCGGGCGGCGTGCGGCGTTGAAACAGGACCTCGACGAGCGTGCGCGCGCGGATGATGCCGGGGAGCTGAAACACGAGGTCGCCGTCGGGCGTGCGTGCGGCCCGGTCGAATACGACGTGGTTGACGTAGATCCACGCGCGGCCGGTCGGGGCATCGACAACGCGGAACGCCGGCGCGATGAGCGGCCGGGTCGCGCCGTCGATGATGACGCGGACATGCCCGTTGCGCGGCGTCAGCAGATAACAGCCTTCACCGTGATCGAATCGGGGGGCGTGTGACGGGTCGGGGCTGGGTGTGGGCGGGTCGAGCGCGCGTGCGATGGCCGGGGGATGGGCGTATTGCGCGGCGCGGGCCGCGGCGTCGGTCACCTCGTCGGCGGGTGCGAGCAGGAGTCCGCAGCGCCAGGTCGTCGTCGGGGCGGTGGTGGGGTTACGGGTTGCGATCAACGTGTGCCACCGGTCCGCGTCGTCGTGGTGGTGTAGCATGTCGCCGTTCGCCGCGTCCGCGAGGACGTACATGAGGCATGCGTCGAACGCGCCCGCGCCGCGCACGGTGGCGTACGTGACGGGACGCGTGGTGTTGGTGGTGGCGGACTCCGTGTCACCGGGGCGGGGGTTCGGCGCGGCGGCGTTCGCGGCGTCGTGCGGCGCCGACCCCGCGTGGGTCCGGACGACGTCGCCGTCTGTGGACGCCGCCATCACCGCCAGCCCGACCGCGCCCGCGGCCGACGTCGGTCGGGGGTCGCTGGTCGTGAGCGTCACGAAGAGCTGCCCGGTCGGATAGATCGTGTAGCGCCAGCGGTGGGTGAGGCCGTCGGGATGGGTTGCGCGGTCGTGACGAGGGCTGCGCCCGTTGCGGCGATGCGGTGTGCGCGGTGGCTCGGCGCTATGTGGGAACCTGCGCTCACAGGTGATGACGGCTCGGACGGGTGACATCTCGAGAATCTGTTGGCGCGCGGTGATGTGTGTCCGGTTGTTTTGGTCGACGGAGGGCAGGATGTCGGGGTTGCCGCCGTGGCGTTGCAGGACGACGGGTTCGGGGCCGAGGACGGTGCCCGCGACGAGGTTGTGCAGGCGATGCGGGTCGCCGCGGAGGTTGTACCACTCGGTGATCTGGCCGCGGGCGAATGTGAGCGCGAACCGGCCGCCGGCGCCGACGATGTAGCGTCGCGCGATGCGCTGCAGGAAGAGGTCGCCGTTGACGGCGTCCGGATCGCCGAGCAGGACTTCGCGATCCGCGGTGAGTATGACGTCGTCGATGAGCACCGTGGTGGGGGCGTCTGCGCCGTCGAGTGTGAGGCGGATGGCGCGGACATCGTCGAGCGGGATCCGTGCATCCAGCTCTGCGAGATCGAGGCGGACGATGTTCCAGCCTCGGGTGACGCGTACAGTGGTTTCGACGGTCCGGGTCGCATCGCCGGCGCCGGCGGAGACGGCCATGCGAAGACGCAGGCCGTCGGTGGGGACAGAGAGCGTCATCATGAAGAGATCAAACGGGCGCCAGTCGGCCTTGAGGTACCAGTTGTCGGCGGCGTCGTTGTTGATGACGACGGCGTCGTCCGGGGCACGGAACGTGACCCGCAGGCAGTGCCCTCCCATGACATACGGCGGACGGCGCGCGGCGCCGCGGCGGCGCGGTCGCGCCGGCGGTTTGGGCGAGGCGATGCGTGTGGGCGCGGGGACGGTGCTGGCCCGAAAGAGGGCGATCTGATCCGGGCGTTCGAAGTCCGCGATGACGGCAAACCGGCCGGCGCGGAGTTCCGGGTGCATGTCGATGAGGCGATCGGTCGGTGTCGCGCCGGGTTGTGGCGTGTGGAACGGACGGCAGCCGGTGGCGGCCGCCGTGAGCGCGAGGCCCATCGCCGGGCGCAATGTGCGCCGGGCGCGCCGCGCCCAGGTGCGCCGCCGGTGCGGGTGGATGCTCGCGAAGCGGCGTCCCGCGCGTGTGGCCGGACACGCGACGCGCGGTGCCGACGGGTCGCGTTGTTGGGATGGTTCGGTGCTCATGGCAGGGGTGAGAGCGTAGCTGCCGGGTCGGGGCGGTGCAATGTGTGCGGGGTGTGTTCCGCGTTGCCGGGGGGTTGCCCTGGGTCGGGCTCGGTTGATCGCGTGCGACGGCGCGATCGGGAGCGCCGCCGAGGGCCCGAATCGTATGTGAGGACGGGGGATTCGGGACCTGGTGGCGGTCTGGATGATCCGTTCGCGCGACGTGCTGGGACGACGTGGGGAATCGGACGGTATTGACAACGGCGCGTGGGCGGCGACATTGCGTGTATGGCGAATGCGAACATCGTGGTTGTGGGTCCGAGTGAGGTTCCGCTCATCGTGGACCTGTACAACCAGGTGCTGAGTCCCGCTCAGGACGCGGCGTTCTTCACGCGTCGGTTCGAAGCCCGGCACAACGTGAGCATGCTCGTGGCGATGCTCGACGAGCGTCACGTGGGGTTCATCGTGGGTTTCGAGCTCATGCCGACGACGTACTTCAGTTGGCTCTGCGGTGTGCTGCCGGAGTTCCGCCGGCTTGCGGTCGCGACGCAGTTGATTCAGGCGCAGCACGCGTGGGCCCAGCAGCACGGTTACAGCGTGCTGCGGTTCGAGTGCCAGAATCAGCATCGCCCGATGCTTCAACTCGCGATCACCGAGGGCTACGACCTGGTCGGGATCCGCTGGGACACGGCGACCGCTAACAACGTCGCGATCTTCGAAAAGGACCTTCACTAGCGATCCGGCGCCGGTTTCGGGTCCGTCGCGGTGCGGCTGGTGTCCGCGTCGGGCGTGGGGCTGTGCGGCGGCGGAGCGCAGCGGCCGCAAGCGTGGGGGGTGTGATGGCCGATATGACGGTCATGCCGGTCCCGACGCCCAAGGCGTTTGCGCTGATCGCCGACGAGCGGAACGCGGCCGTCGGCGCCGCGCTCGTCGAGGCGCTGCCGCATGTCCCGCGGGCGCAACAAGAGGCGCTGCTGTCGATTCTGATCGAGCGGGGGCAATCGGCGGGTCTGGCGGCGTTGGTCGGGCGGTTCGCGGAATTCGACGAGGCGACGCGCGGGTTTCTGGTCGCGCATGCGGACGACCTGTTCGCGGGCGTGCGCCCGATGATCGAGTCGCCGTCGTTCGAGCAGCGGGCCGGTGCGATCGACCTCATTGTCACGAGTCAGAGCACGAAGCTTGCGTACTTGCTCGGGCGGGCGCTGCGCAGTGCGTGCGCGAAGACGCGCGAACGTGCGGCGACGGCGCTCTACGATATGGCGAGCGCCGTGCTGCCGTTGGACCAGGACCATATGACCGCACCGGGGGCAGCGCGGGCCGCGTGCGGCGCGGACGACATCCGGTACATCGCCGACGCGTTGCGCACGGCCGTGGTGAGCTGGGAGATCCACACACAACCGCAGACCCTCACGGCGGCGATGCGGCTCGGTGATCTGGTGGAGCCGGCGATTCGGCGGAAGCTCGAAGAGCCCCGCACGAACATCGCGCACGCGATCGGGGACATCCTTGCGACGGGGACGGACCCGTCGCTGGCTGGGTTCTGCCTGCGCGCCGTGGCGATCGCTCCGATTCGGGCGGCGGGTGTCCGCGCGATCGGTCGGACACAGGACGTCGCGTTCATCCGCTCGCTCGCCGCGAACGCGTGGTTGCTCACCGACAACCGCATACGACGAGACTGCATCCGGATACGCGAGTTCCGTTGGCTCGAACGTGGTGTGGACAACCTGTTGACGCTCGATGCGGATGAGGCGGCGGCCGTGGTTCGGCTTTACGTCGCGACGGGTGTGCCGCGGGACCGGAAGATTGCGCTGCTGCGGTCGTTGGTCGACTCCGGCGTCGACGCGCTCGCCCGCGCGGCGGTGTGGGCGCTCGTGGACGACAAGACCGACGGGGCGACCGATGCGCTTGGGCTGGTCGCCACCCGCGGCGACAGCGAGCTCGCCCGGATCGCGCGATCCGAGCTATGGACACGCCGCCCCGAGACCCTCTCACACCCCGGCCCGCTCGGCGAACCGGCCACCCTCGACGTGGTGCCGGATGCGCGGTCGACGGTGATGCCTACCGCGACGCTCGCCGGTGCCACCGGGACGGCACCCGACACGACGCCCGCCGCGCCTTCGGCGGTGATCACGGATCCGGGCGCCGCGGCCGGCGGGGCTGCACGCGAAGCGGCGCGTTCGGGATCACGCCCGGGCGTGAGCGATGACGAGCCCCATCCACCGGCGCGGATCGAAACCTGGGCGGCGTACTGGGGGGCGTTCGATGACCTGGCGCCCGAGCAACGCGCGGCCTGGCGCGATCGGGCGCGCGATGCCGGCGACGACCTGGCCCGGCAGATCGGGGCGAGGCTCCAGAGCGGTGATCCGGCCGACCGGGCGCGGGCGCTGCGCGTGGTTCGAGCGCTGCGGCTGGAGGCAGCGTTTGCGGAGACGATCTATCGCCTCGCGCGCGACGCGGACGCGCTGGTGCGGAGCACGGCCGTCGGAGCGCTGCCGGCGCTGCCGGGCCCGACGACGCAACGGATTCTCAGGGACCTGGTGGACGACCCCGAGGCGCGGGTCCAGGCGAACGCGATCGAGGCGCTTGACGAGCTCGGCGGCACCGCGTATGTGCCGATTGTCGAGCCGAAGCTCGCGTCGCCGAGCAGCCGCGTCCGGGCGAACGCGATCAAGGCGCTGCTGAAACATGAGCTCTACGATGCCGGCGATGCACTGCTGGCGATGCTCGAGGACCCGTCCGGGGCGCACCGTCTGAGTGCGCTCTGGGTGATCGAACGGCTGCGGCTCGGGGCGGTTCTCGATCGGGTTGAAGCGTTGTGTGCGCGCGACCCCGACGCCCGCGTCCGCCGGCGGGCCGGGCGGTTGCGGCGGTCGCTGGCGCGGCGGGATGACGCGATGCGGGCGTGTGCCGCTCACGGCGCGTCGGCGCCGGTGCGCGGGGGATCATCCATGACACCGGGCAATAACGCATGAGCCCACTTCTTGCGCAACAAGCATCCGAGCATTTCGGCGCGATCAGCCGGCGGTTCCGCGAGCACACGTCGCTTGCGGGCGCGCTGCTGGCTGTCGTGGCCGTCGGGCTCGTCGTGTTGCTCGCGTACTGGCTCTCGAAGCGGCAGGCGGTCCGCGCGGACGACACGGCCCGCAACGATCCGTACGCATTGTTCCACGGTCTCCTCGAGCGCCTGCCGCTCGCTACCGCCGATCGCGTGACGTTGCGCAAGGTCGCGAAGGACCAGAAGCTCGAGCACCCGGCCGTGCTGCTTCTGAGTCGAGCGCTGTTTCGTCAACACACCGACGCGTGGCGGATCGCGCGGGGACGCACCGACGCGAACACCGTCGAGGGCAGGGCGATCGCGCGCGCCGAGGTCGCGCTGTTCCCCGAATCCTAGGCGCGTCGCGCTTGCGGCATCCGTCCACCGGCCGGTCGCGTTTGCTTTGTGCGCGCGATACGATGGTGTCGACATCAGTGTGACGTACAGGCCACGTGCCGCATGCCGACGGAGGATGCCATGTCAGGCGATACACGCATCGAGAAGGACAGCATGGGCGAGATGACGGTGCCGGCGACGGCGTATTGGGGCGCGCAGACGCAACGGGCCGTAGAGAACTTTCCGATCAGCGGCTACCGGTTCGGTCGGCGGTTCATCCGGGCGCTGGGTTTGATCAAGCAGGCCGCCGCGAACGTGAACCGTGACCTTGGCAAGCTCGATAGGGAACGGGCGGAGTTGATCGTCCGGGCGGCGGCGGAAGTCATCGACGGCAAGTTGGATGACCATTTCGTGCTGGATATCTTCCAGACCGGCTCCGGGACGAGCACGAACATGAACGCGAACGAGGTGATCAGCAACCGCGCGATCGAACTCGCCGGCGGGCGCATCGGCTCGCGCGAGCCGGTCCATCCGAACGATCACGTGAATATGGGGCAGTCGTCCAACGACGTGATCCCGACGGCGATTCACGTCGCCGCGGCCGAGGCGATTCTGCATGACCTGCGGCCGGCGCTCGGGCATCTGGCGACGGCGCTGCGCAACGAGGCCGATGCGTTCGACGACATCGTCAAGATCGGCCGGACGCACCTGCAAGACGCCACGCCGGTGCGGCTCGGGCAGGTGTTCGGCGGGTTCGCCAGGCAGGCGGCGCTCGGGACGATGCGCGCGACCAAGGCGATCCGGGCGCTTCGGGAGCTGCCGATCGGCGGTACGGCGGTGGGGACCGGCATCAACACGCACGCTGAGTTCGGCCGGCGGATGTCCGCCGCGCTCGCCGAGACGACGGGTATCGAGTTCGTCGAGGCCGAGGACCACTTCGAGGCGCAGGCGAGTAAGGACGCGGTGTGCGAGGTCAGCGGCCAGCTCAAGACGATCGCCGTGAGTCTTACCAAGATCGCGAGCGACATCCGGTTACTCGGGAGCGGGCCGCGGTGTGGGATTGGGGAGATCAAGCTGCCGCCGACGCAGCCCGGCAGCAGCATCATGCCGGGCAAGGTCAACCCGGTGATGAGCGAGATGGTGATCCAGGTGGCGGCTCAGGTGATCGGGCACGACGCGGCGGTCACGATCGCGTGCCGGGACGGGCACTTTGAGCTCAACGTCATGATGCCGGTGATGGCGCACAACGTGCTCGAGTCCGCGCGGCTGCTCGGCCGTGCCGCCCGCGTGTTCGCCGACCGCTGCGTCGTCGACATCGAGGCGAACCGAGACCGTTGCGCCGAACTCATCGAGGGCTCGCTCGCGATGTGCACGAGCCTCGCGCCGATCATCGGCTACGACAAGGCGGCCGCGATCGCGAAGGAGGCGTTCGCGACCGGCCGGACCGTCCGGCAGGTGGCGAAGGCGCAAAACGTGCTGAGTGACGCCGAGCTGGACAAGGCGTTGGATCCGTCGGCGATGACGCGGCCGGGATAGGGATGCGCCTGGGGCGGGCTCACCGTTTCCGGTCGGGATTCCGGATGCGTGTGTACGTGTGACGGCCCGCGCTGGTTCCACCGTTGCCGGTGCGCGGCGTCAGGGCGGAACGGTGGACGCACTTCTTGTTGTCCGGAGCGTGCCTGTCCCGCATTGGCTTCTCGTTCTTGTCGATTCGGCGGGACGCTTTCGAACACCTACGGCCGCCGCGGGGGGCGGCTACTACTGTGCCGATGCAACTCAAACGACGGGTTGCGTTGGCTGGCACGGGCAGACTTGTTTGCCCGTGGTGATCCGATCGCCGCCACGGGCAAGCTATCGCTTGCCGATGCCACCCATCGCATCAGGTGCATCGGAGCACTACGCCGCGGGGAGCGCCGCGACGGTGCCGGGAACGCCGCGACATGACGTGTGGGCGCGGCGCGGGTGGGTCCTCCGCCGCGTGGGTTACGGAGCCCGGCAAGGGGAGAAGCCGGGCCGGGTCGGGTCCCGGCTTGCCGAAGCGGCGGGCGCGGCTGACAATCCGCTACACGATGGGTGTTGCAGAAGATCGGAGTGTGTTGGAACTGATTGCGCTCGCCCGGTGTGAGGACCTCGGCGCCGGCGACATCACGACCGGGCTGATCGACGGCGCGGACGGTCCAGCGCGGTTTCGCCTGGTCGCGCTGGAGCGCGGTGTGTTCGCGGGGCGGGCGATCGCGCCGCTCGTGTTGGGCGCGTACGACCCGGCGATCGACATCAATTTCAACGCATCCGCCGGGGACGGCGCGGCGATCGCATCGCCGCCGGTCGAGCTCGCGACGATCGTGGGGCCGCTCGGGTCGATCCTCGCGGCCGAGCGTGTGCTGCTCAACTTCCTGCAACGACTTTCGGGTGTCGCGACGCTGACCCGGGCGTACGTCGATGCCGTCGCGGGTACCGGCGCGGCGGTTTACGACACGCGTAAAACGACACCGGGATGGCGGGTGCTCGAGAAGTACGCGGTGCGGTGCGGCGGCGGGTCGAACCACCGGTTCGGGCTCGATGACGCGGTGCTCATCAAGGACAACCACGTCGCGGGGGTTCCGGCGTCGCGGTTGGCGGGCGCGGTGTTTGACATGTTGAACCGGCTGCCGACGCGCCCGAAACGTCATGCGTTCGTCGAGGTCGAGGTGGACACGCTGGAGCAGTTGGCGCCGCTGCTGGCGGTCGTGGGCATCGATGTGATCCTGCTCGACAACTTCTCGATCGACGCGTTGCGGCAAGCCGTTGCGCTGCGTGATGACCGGGGGCTGCGCGGCAAGGTCGCGCTCGAGGCGTCGGGCGGCGTCACGCTCGCGACGGTTCGCGCGGTGGCGGAAACGGGCGTCGAACGCATCGCCGTCGGCGCGATCACACACGCCGCCGTCGGCCTGAACATGTCGATGGAGCGCCTGTGATGTTCATCGGCGGCGCGTTTGGCTACATCGCCGACTATGGCGTGTGGCTCACGATGTTCGCGTCGGTGCTGGTGCATACCTGGTGCTTTTTCAAGTTTTTTCCGAGACGCCGGTATCGCCGGACGGGCATGATGCTGGGCAACGCGCTGGTGTTCGCGTGCATGCTCGGCGCGGTTGCGCTCGTCGCGGAGACGTACCTGCGCTTCATGAGCGTGGCGACGGATTCGTTCGGTGTAACGCTGCCGGCGAGACGGTGGTTTGCGCTGTACACCGACCTCAACGCGCTGGGGTGTCGCGATCGCGCGTGGTCGATGGACAAGCCGCCGGATGTGCGGCGGATCGCGTTCGTCGGTGACTCGTTTACGTACGGCTGGGGCGTGAAGCGCGTCGAGGATCGGTTTACAGACATGCTGCAGCGGCGCTTCGACGAGGCGACCGAGGAGCGCGTGGAGGTGATGAACGTCGCGAAGCCGGGTTGGGACACGGGTGATGAGATCCAGCCGATCGCGGCCATGATCCGCGCATACGGCGTTGACGAGATCGTGTTGTGCTACGTCATCAACGACATCGAGCGGCTGCTCCCGACGTCGGACGACTTCGACCCGAAACGGCCGCCGCAATCACAAATCTTCAACACCGACAGCTCGATGCTCGTTGAGTATCTCTACTACCGCGTCGTGGTCCCGCGGAAGGCGACGGTGCGGCGATACGAGGGCTGGCTCGCCGACGGCTACGCGGATGCCGGCACGTGGCGGCGGCAGCGGCAGCGGCTCGGCGCGATCATGGACCTGTGCCGGAAACACGACGTCACGTTCCGCGTCGTACTCATGCCGTTGCTCCGTACCGGCACCGGGCGGCTCGATCAGGCCGCGATACACGAACAGCTCACGCGCGTGTTCCGCGCCCGGGAGGTCCCCCTGATCGACCTCTTGCCCGTCGTGTCAGCCGAGCGCGCTGAGGACCTGGTGGTGAGCGGCGCGGACGCCCACCCGAACGAGCGGGCCCACCGCATGTTCGCCGACGCGATCTGGCGAGCGTTCTACGCGACCGGCGGACCGTGAACACGTCCACACAACGTGGAAACCGGCCTGGCCGCGCCCGCGCCGGCACCGCTGGTACGGTCGTCGGTTGACCGACAGGACCGCCCGGCTAGAGTCGGCGCAAGGTGTGGTGAAGCATCACGCGGCGCGTGTCCGATGAAGAATCGGCAGGCGACGGTGAGACAGGCACGGGGCGGAAGCTGGAGGTGAGTGATGTCCACGACGATCATCCATGTTGAGGCGCGCGAAATCCTGGATTCGCGCGGGAACCCGACGCTCGAAGCCACGGTGGTACTCGAAGACGGGAGTCACGGCGAGGCGGCCGTGCCGTCCGGGGCGTCCACCGGCGAGCATGAGGCCGTGGAGCTCCGCGACGGCGACGCGAAGCGGTTCGGCGGCAAGGGCGTGCTCAACGCGGTCCGGCACGTCGACGAGGTGATCGCCGCGGAGGTCGTCGGGCTCGACGCGATCGACCAGGAGCACGTCGACCAGACCATGATCGACCTGGACGGCACGCCGAATAAGAGTCGCCTCGGTGCGAACGCGATGCTCGGCGTATCACTCGCGACGGCGAAGGCGGCCGCGGCGGCGTGCGAACTCCCGCTGTATCGCTACCTCGGCGGGCCGAAGGCACACGTGCTGCCGGTCCCGATGATGAACATCCTGAACGGCGGTCGGCATGGCGACAACACGGTCGATTTCCAGGAGTTCATGATTCAGCCGTGGGGGGCGCCGTCGTTCGGCGAGGCGCTGCGCATGGGGGCGGAGTGCTTCCAGACGCTCAAGACCGTGCTCAAGAAGAAGGGCTACAACACGAACGTCGGCGACGAGGGCGGGTTTGCCCCGAGCCTCCAGTCGAACGACGAGGCCCTGGAGCTCATCGCCGAAGCGGTGGAACAGGCCGGATACGAACTCGGGCGCGACATGTTCATTGCGATAGACCCGGCCACGTCGGAGATGTTCGACAAGAACACGGGTCGGTATCGTTTCTTCAAGTCCGCACCGGACAAGAGCGTATCCGCCGACGAGCTGACGTCGTTCTGGGCTGCGTGGTGTGAGAAGTACCCGATCCGGAGCGTCGAGGACGGACTGGCCGAGGACGACTGGGACGGCTGGCGTGCGATGACGGAACGCCTCGGCGATCGCATCCAGCTCGTCGGTGATGATTTGCTCGTTACGAATGTCGATCGCCTGAAGCGCGGGATCGAGCAGCGGTCGGCGAATGCGATTCTCATCAAGGTCAATCAGATCGGGACGCTGACCGAGACGTTCGCCGCGATCGACCTGGCGATGCGCAGCGGCTGGAGCGTCGTGATCAGCCACCGCAGCGGGGAAACCGAAGACACCACGATCGCCGACATCGCGGTCGCGACGAATGCCGGGCAGATCAAGACCGGCAGCCCGTGCCGCAGCGACCGGGTCGCGAAGTACAACCGGCTGTTGCGGATCGAGCAGGACCTCTCCGCGTCGGCCGAGTACGGCGCGGTGTATTGGAACAAGTAACGCATGGCACGGTACCATCACGGACGATCGGACGGACGCGACGACGCCGACGGCGCGGTGTTGCGTATCCCAGTGCCGGGCGCGCGGACGCGTCCTGGGGCAAGCCGTCCCACGTCCAGCCGCCCTGCACCCGCGCATGCATCGCCGAGCATCACCCCGCAACGAAGCGGCGCCGGTGGGGCGTCTCCCGACATGCATGCCCGCCGCACGACCGACCGACCGCTTCGGCGGAACGATCTCACGACGCCGCACGACGCCGGACGAGCGAGCGATCGTCCGGTTCCGCGCGTGGGCGGCGCGATCGTGTTCTGGCTGCTGGTTGTTCTGGCGATGACGGCGTTCACGCCGTGTGTATTGCTGCCGGCGTGGCGGGCGTACGAAGCGGCATACCGCGCGGAACACGCCGCGGCCCACCGCCGCGCGGCCCTCGAGCGACTCATCGAACGCGAGCAACGCACGCTCGACGCGATCCGTACGGATCCGGCGGCCGTCGCCCGTCTCGCGAAACGCGACCTCGGCTACCGCGACCCGCGCGAAGCGGCGATGTCATGGCCCGTGGTGCCGACGATCGCGCCGGCGAGCGTGCGGCGAACCCAGTATGGTGTGTCCCCGGCCGTGCTCAACACACGTCCCCACACCGGTGTCGTGACCGCCGCCACGGCCACCCCATCGACACGCGCCGGCGCCGCACCGGACCAACCCGCGCGCGTCACGCCCGCACGCGTCCGATCCGCAGTCGAGGCGTCGGCCGACGACCCCGCCGCCGGCGACGCCCGTGCGGTAGCGCCGATGCCGGCGCCCCTGGCCGCGGCCGTGTCACACCTGCCCGACCTCGACTACGATGCGGTATTCTGCGATCCACCGACGCGACGGGTGGTTATGGTGATGTCGGTGGCGGTGCTCGTAACCGCGTTCGCGCTCTTCGGACGGCGCCCGATGCGTACGACGTAGCGTCCGCCCGCTGTGGCGGACGAGTCGGCGCCGGATATGTCGTCTGTATGCAACGTCCGGCACGGGGGCCGGACGCCACCTACGCCGCCGTTATGCGCACCATGCCTTGTCAATCGCTGAAGGCTTACTCGCTCGCGGCGTGCGCCGGGTGTGGTTGCGCATCCCGGGTGCGGTGAAAGTCGAATACCTCACCAGCGACGTCGACGACGATCGTGTCGCCGGCCGCGAACTCGCCATCGAGGATCCGCCTGGCCAAGGGGTTCTCGATCGCCTGCTGGATCAAGCGTTTGAGCGGCCGGGCGCCGTATGCGGGATCGAAGCCGTCTGCTGCGAGCCGTTGCCTGGCGGCATCGGTGAGTGTGAGTGACATGTCCCGGTCGGCGATGCGTCGGGCGAGTTGCCGCACCTGTATGTCCGCAATCCGCACGAGGTCGCTACGCGTGAGCTGGCGGAAGATGATGGTTTCGTCAATCCGGTTGAGGAACTCGGGCCGGAACGTCGCCTTGAGCGCGTCTTTGACCTTCATCTCGATTTCAATATCCGGGACGGCGGCGTCGGACGAACCGCCGTCGAGAAGCTGCTGGATGAACTCGCTGCCGACGTTGCTCGTCATGGCGATGATCGTGTTCGTGAAATCGACCGTCCGGCCATGGCCGTCGGTGAGTCGTCCGTCGTCGAGCACCTGGAGCAGGACATTGAAGACGTCCTGATGGGCCTTTTCGATCTCGTCGAAGAGCACGACGCTGTAGGGCTTGCGATGCACGGCCTCGGTGAGGCGTCCGCCGGCTTCGTAGCCGACATACCCGGGCGGTGCGCCGATGAGCCGCGCGACGCTGTGCTGCTCCATGAACTCGCTCATATCGATGCGGATGAATGCCGCCTCGTCATCGAACAGAAACGCCGCGAGCGCCTTGCATAGCTCCGTCTTGCCGACACCGGTCGGACCGAGAAACAGAAACGAGCCGATCGGCCGGTTCGGGTCGCCGAGGCCCGCCCGTGACCGCCGTACCGCGTCGGACACCGCGCGGACGGCGGCGTCCTGGCCGACGACACGTTCGTGGAGCCGATCTTCCATGCGGATGAGTTTTTCCTTCTCGCCCTCGAGCATCCGCGCGACCGGGACGCCGGTCCACTTGCTGACGATTTGGGCGACCTCCTCGGCCGTGACCTCCTCGCGAATCAGACCCTGCGCGTTGTCGTGCATGGCCGAGAGTGTTGCCTCCCGCTGCTTGAGCGTTGCTTGAAGCTCGGCGAGCTCGCCGTAGCGGATTCGCGCGGCGCGTTCGAGGTGGCCGTTTCGCTGGGCGTCGTCGAACTCGTTGCGCTTGGTCTCGATCTGCTGCCGGATGTCCTTGATCGCTTCGAGCTGGTGCTTTTCGTTCTCCCATTGCGCCATGAGAGCGGCGTGCCGCTCCTGGAGTTCGGTGAGCGTCCGCTCGAGCGTTTCGAGCCGGTGCCGGCTGCCGTCGTCCTTCTCACGCTTGAGCGCCTCGCGTTCGATCTCAAGCTGCATGATCCGACGGCGCAACTCATCCAATTCACCCGGCAGCGAGTCGTTCTCGATGCGTAGGCGCGCGCCCGCCTCGTCGATGAGGTCGATGGCCTTGTCGGGCAGCTTCCGGTCCGTGACATACCGCTGCGCGAGCGTCGCCGCCGCGACGAGCGCCGCGTCCTGGATGCGCACGCCGTGGTGGGCGTCATAGCGCGGCTTGAGTCCGCGTAGGATCGCAATCGTGTCCGCGACGGTCGGTTCGCGCACGTAGAGCGTTTGAAACCGCCGTTCCAGCGCCTTGTCCGTTTCGATGTGGCGTCGGTATTCGTCCACCGTCGTGGCGCCGATGCAACGAAGATCCCCACGGGCGAGCGCCGGCTTGAGGAGGTTCCCGGCGTCCACGGCGCCCTCGGCCGCTCCGGCGCCGACGACCGTGTGCAACTCATCGATAAAGAGGATGACCTCGCCGGCGGACTCGGTGACCTCGCGGACGACCGCCTTGAGCCGCTCCTCGAACTCACCGCGGTACTTCGCGCCCGCCACGAGCAACCCCATGTCCAGCGCGACGACGCGTTTCTTCTTGAGCACGTCCGGCACGTCGCCCGCGAGGATCCGCTGTGCGAGCCCCTCGACAATCGCGGTCTTCCCGACGCCGGGATCACCAATAAGCACCGGGTTGTTCTTGGTCCGACGGGCGAGCACCTGCATGCACCGGCGGATCTCCTCGTCCCGGCCGATCACCGGATCGAGCCGCCCTTGGCGCGCCATCGCGATGAGGTCACATCCATAGCGCTCGAGCGCCTGGTATGTGTCTTCCGGATTCTGTGACGTCACCGTGGCACTGCCGCGCAGGGCCTTGAGCGACGCGAGGAGGCGTTCGCGATCCACGCCGCATACGAACAGCGCTTCCCGCGCTGCGCTCTTGACGGATGCGAGCGCGAGCAGCACGTGCTCCGTAGAGATGTATTGGTCCTTCATCCGGTCCGCTTCCTTCTCGGCCGTTTGAAGCACCTCGCGAAACGCGGCGCTCGGCGTCACCGATCCGCCGGAGACCTTCGGCAGCCGCGCGAGCTCCGACGCCACGATGGACCGGAGCTGGTCGGCACGCCCGCCGGCCTTCTCGAGGAGCGGTACGACGAAGCCCCCGCCTTGGCCGCCGTTGCCCGCGTGGTCATCCGGTGATGTGAGCGCGCTGAGCACATGCAGCGGCGTCAACTCCGCATGCCCCATGCCCGTCACCCGTTGCTCGGCGGACCGGATCGCCTCCGCGGCCCGTACCGTAAAACGATCCATGGCGTGAACCTCCTTTCCACATGGCCCGCGGCCATGCATAACCGCGCACGCGGTGCTTCATGCATGCCGCATTCCACGAATCGGGGAATGGCGTGCGACACTAAAGCCATGTAGAACAATAGGTTATGGGTTCCTGCGCCCTTTCAAACGTCTACCGATGACGCCGCGGCTGCCACTTTGGCACGGTGTGATTGGCACGCCGCACAACGGTGGCGGACAAACCATGGCCACGACCCGGCGGTGTCGCGGATGCATGTCAAGTTAAGCTGCAAGCTGAACGTCGCCCGATAACCTCTTGACACACCCCCGCCGGTTGTCCTACGATCGGACCATCATGTTGACATCGCACCCCCCGGGCGGGTGCGACTGCCGCGAAGCGGGTTGCGGCAGCGGATGGGTCGGCTGTCACGCGCGGGCCGGAGACCACCACATCTCACCGGACTGCAACGTAGGCAAGGGGAGGGAAGTTCGTGTTCACGCGGCCGCAAGGCATCGCGCTGACGAACGCATCCCAGAAGGCGTGTGGGACGGACCTGCCTGTGCGTTGTGCGCAGACAAGTCCGGCAAATGTGCTTGCCGGTTCGGCCTCCCGGGGCGTCACAAGATCCGTTCTTCAAACAGGCTCCAACTTGCGATGCGTCGCCAAGACGGCGGCACTCGGTGCGTCGCTGGTGGTGAGCGCCTTCTTGACCGCCGCAGCGCTGCGACTGCCGGACCTGGCGTGGCTGGCCTGGATCAGTTTTCTCCCGCTGTTTGTGGTCGTCCGATGCCTTGGGTGCCCCGACCCGTCTGCCCGGCGACGCATACGTTGCTGGGGACGGAATCGATCTGCGCGACCGGCCCGGCGTTCAAGTCCATCCTCGGCCCTCAGAGCGCGTGGGAAAAGCGATGGCGACGCTCTCGCCGGGCCAGAGCGGGATGGCGAGGCTCCCGCCGCGTCGCGTGCGGTGTCGCGACCCGGGCTCAGCAGGCGCTTCGCCCTCCCGGTTCGGGTTCGTGCGCGGCGCTTCACACACGCTCTCGCAGGGGGTTGCGGGCGCGCGGCGCTGGCGGGGGCGTTCTGGGGCGCGTGCCTGTATGTCTTCTGCACTGCCGGACCGACGCCGGCGACCGTTGGTGTGGGACCCGCCGTCGCCCCGACGCCGGCGGCCGGGGGCATGGCACCCGTCGTCGCCCCGACGCCGCTGGTCGGGGGCATGGCACCCGCCGTAGATCCGTCTGCATGGCTACTTGCGCTATTGATCGTGATCCCGGCGGTTTACGTCGGCTTGGCCGCACGGGCCCCGCGGTGTGGCACCGGCATCCGGCGTGGCACCGGCATCTTGCCGGTCTCTTCGGCGATCAGCCTCCTCACGCTCGCCCTCGGCTGGACCCTGGTCGAGGCCGTCCTTCACCTCCAGAGCCATTTGGGACCGCAGGACGGCCTGCTCACCGGGTCGGCAGGTGACGCCCCGCATCTCCACTGGCTCGCCCGCCTCCTCGCCTACGTCGCCACGGCCTTCCTCGTGGCCTGCGCCAACGCATCACTGGTCACCGTTCTCGGCGCTGCCCGCCTGAGCTTCCCGGCCTCCCGGTCATTGCTCGGATCGCCCAACGTCGTTGCGTGGGAACCATCGCGAGTAGTGCTACCGACCCCGCCGTGGACCCTTCGCCATGCGCATCCCCGCGCACCTCCCATTCACATCGGTGTCGCTACCTACTTCATGCTGGGCGTGTCCACGTAGCCAACTACGTGACTTCGAACC